>JAFGQJ010000372.1 GCA_016935715.1 Spirochaetales bacterium | reverse complement strand
GCTGCCGGCGGCGCGGATCCGCGTCGATTCCTCGGCTTTTTTCTCCGGCTCCAGAAAGAGCGGCTTCGGGTCCAGCGCCGCGGTAGCCGTGGCGCTGAGCTGTGCCCTGCTTCATCTGGGCGGTGCCGCGGGATCGGAGCTGACGCAACGGGCGGCCCGGATCGCACTGCAGGCCCATCGCCGCGCCCAGGGCGGACGGGGAAGCGGCTACGACGTGTACGCCTCCCTGTACGGCGGGTTCGGGTGCCTGGCGGGGGGGGCCGAGCCCTCCTGGCAGTCGCTCTCGCTTCCCTGGCTTCCCCCGTTGTACATCTTCCGCGGACCTTCGAGCGTGTCCACGCCGGACGCACTGGTGCGCTACGAGCGGTGGAAGAGAAAAGAACCCGGGGCATGGCGGAGCTTTCTGGAGGATTCGAATCGCTGCGTGCGTACTTTCCTGAGCGCGAACAGCTGGGCGGAGGCCCGCGGATCGTTCGAGGCGGCCGGGGAATTGGGTCTGCGGCTGGGTGAGGACATCGGAGTGTCCGCCCGCATCGAGGCACCGGCCTCCCTGTCCCCTGATCCGTACAAGGCGCTGGGAGCGGGCAACGAGCTGGGGGTCTGCGTATCCGCCGGCACGCCTCTGGAAGGCGAGCTGGAGCCCGTAACCGTTGCCCGGGAGGGTGTTCTTTGGGATACGTAGGCTCGGGCCGGGCCAAGCTGCTGTTGTTCGGGGAGCACGCCGCGGTCTACGGATACCCCGCGGTGGGGCTGGCCCTGGAAGCCACCCTGCGGGTGCACCTGAGGCCCGGGCCGGAGTCCGGTTGGAAGATCCGGGGAGTGCAGCGGCACGACCGGGATGCGATACTGCGGCTCCTCGATCTGCTGGAAGGTCTGTCCTCCGGTGATTCCGTCGGGCCCCGCCAAGGGGGAACGCTCCGCGTGGAATCGGAGATCCCCCGCGGCCTGGGTTTCGGCTCTTCCGCGTCCCTCTGCGTTGCCCTGGCCTCAGCCGTCGCTTCCCGTCGAGGCGAGTCCGATCCGCGGCTGATCTGGCAGTGGGCGCACCGTGGAGAGACGCTCTTTCACGGAACGCCCTCCGGCATCGACACGGGTCTGGCTCTGTTGGGCGGCCTGTACAGCTTCCTTCCCCATCCCCCCGGACTTCCCGACGCAGAGCCCCTCGCCGGTATGCCCCTGCATCTGGTGGTCGGGGCGGTGCCCAGACGGGACAGCGCGGCCTCTCTGATCGGAGCCCTGCGGGAGAAGGTGGCGGTAGGGGATCCGGGCGTGCGATCGATGCTGGAGCACCTTGGCGCACTGGCCGCCGAGGCCGCTGCAACCCTGAGAGTCCGGCCGGATCCCGGGAGGGAGAACGCCGCCGTCCGGGATCTGGGCGCCCTGGCGCTGGAAGCTCAGACCGTTCTCGGCGCTCTCGGTTTGAGCACGCCGGAGCTGGACGAGCTTCTGCGGGAGGGCCGGGCAAACGGGGCCGCAGGGGGCAAGCTCAGCGGCGCCGGCGGCGGCGGGGCATTCTTCCTGATCTGCCCCGGGGCGGAGGCGGCCCGCCACGCAGCCTCGGCGTTGGTGCACACGAGCCGCTCCCGGAAGCTCGCCACCGCGGATTCCATCTACCCACTGACCTGGATGCCGGATTGAGCCGCGCTACCTGGAAGCGGTCTTGTAGCGGTTGACGGCGTTCAGGTAGGCCCGGGCGCTTGCCTCCACGATGTCGGTAGAGGCTCCGCGCCCGATGTATCGACCGTCCTCTATCTGCACCGTGACCGATACCTCGCCGATGGCCTGCCGTCCGGGCGTGATGGCATGGACGTTGTACTCCAGGAGTTTCGAGGAGATACCGAGAGCGCGATCGATGGCATTGATCATGGCATCCACGGGTCCGTCCCCGGTGGCGGCCTCCTCCAGCATCTTCTCCTCCGATTTGATTCGAACCGTGGCCGTGGGGATCGCCATGTTGCCCGATTGAAAGTTGAAGTAGATCAGCTCGTAGGTGTCGAGCTGTTCGCCGATCTGGTCGCGCACGATCACGTACAGGTCGTCGTCGTAGACCTCCTTCTTGCGGTCCGCCAGGTCCAGGAAGCTCTTGTAGGCCGCATCCAGGTTTTCATCGGTCAGGAGCAGTCCCAGCTCCTCCAGGCGGCGGCGGAATCCATGCTTGCCCGAGTGCCTGCCCAGAACCAGGGTGCTGGCGTCCCGGCCCACGTCCTCGGGAGTCATGATCTCGTAGGTGGCCCGGTGCTTGATCACGCCGTCCTGGTGGATTCCCGATTCGTGGGCAAAGGCATTCTCACCCACGATCGGTTTGTTCCTGGGAATGGGGAAGCCGATGATGTTGCTCAACAGGCGTGAGGACTGGTAAATCTGGCGGGTGTCGATGCCCGTGGTAAAGGGCAGCAGATCCTGGCGGACGTTCATGGCCATCACGAACTCCTCCAGGGAGGCGTTTCCCGCCCGTTCCCCGATACCGTTCACCGTAACCTCCACCTGGCGCGCCCCGTTCTTGACCGCGGCTATGGAATTGGCCACTCCCAGACCCAGGTCGTTGTGGCAGTGAACCGAAAGTACGGCCTTGTCCATGTTCGGCACTGCCTCCATCAGCTTGCGGATGAAGAGCCCGAACTCCTCGGGAACGGCGTAGCCCACCGTGTCCGGTATGTTGATGACCGTGGCCCCGGCATCGATGGTTTGCTCCACCAGCCGGCAGAGGAAGGGTAGATCGCTGCGGGTGGCATCCTCCGGGGAGAACTCCACCTCATCGACCCTCTGCCGGGCCCACTTCACCGCCCGGCAGGCCATCTCGAGAACCGCATCCGGATCCTTCTTGAGCTTGTGCTTCATGTGGATCGGGGAGCTGGCGATGAAGGTGTGGATCCGTTTGCGCTCCGCCTCCCTGATCGAATCGTAGGCCGCCTGCAGATCGTTGTCCACGGCCCGGGCCAGGGCCGTTATGGCGGGTCCCTTGACTTTCCGGGCGATCATCCGGCAGCCGTCGAACTGCTTCGGCGAGGAGACCGGGAATCCCGCTTCGATCGCATCAACCCCAAGCCGGGCCAGCTGTACCGCCATTTCGAACTTCTGCTCGATGCTCATCGAGGCGCCGGGAGACTGTTCGCCGTCCCTCAGCGTGGTATCGAAGATAAACACTCTTTCTCGTTCCATGATTTCTTTTCTCTCTCATCCTCTCTGTGGTTGCGCCCCCGTGTCGAATCAGGCGACGGGTATCTTGAAATCCTCGTTCAGCTTCTGCGAGGCGCCTTTGCGCTGCTGAGGCGCCGGTGTTGCCTGCTTCCTTCCCCGTTCCATGGAGATCAGGCCGCTGCGGGCGACCTCCCGGATCGAGTAGGGCTGGAGCACGGCGATGAAGTTGTCCACCTTGTCCGCCGACCCCGTGACCTCCAGGATCATGGAGTCGATCCCTACATCCAGGACCCGGGCGCGGAACACGTCCGCCACCTGGAATACCTCGCCGCGCTGATTGGGTTTAGCCCGCACCTTGATAAGGGCCAGCTCGCGATGCAGTGAGGGCACCAGCCCCAGGTCGGTGACCTTGATCACGTCGATCAGCTTGTTGAGCTGTTTCTTGATCTGATCGATCACATTGTCGTCGCCTTTGCATACCAGGGTGATGCGGGTGATTTGGGGATCGATTGTGACCCCGGCGGTGATGGTCTCCAGGTTGTAGCCGCGGCCGGAAAACAGGCCGGCAATCCGGGACAGGACACCCTGATGGTTCTCCACCAGCATGGACAGTACGTGGGTCATGATTGGCCTCCCTCCGAAAACATCATCTCCGCGTTTCCGGCCCCCGGGGCGACCATGGGAAACACGTTGAACTCCCTCTCGACCAGGAAATCGATGAACACGGGTCGATCCTTGATCGCTTCGGCCTGCTTCAGCGCCGGTTCGATCTGGGCATCTTCCACCACCCGCAGGCCCACGGCGCCGTAGGCTTCGGCCAGCTTGACGAAATCCGGGTGATAGACGGGACAGCCTTCCATCTGTCCCTCGCATTCCGGGGGACAATTCTCCCCTCTCATCAGGCAGGTGGAGGAGTAGCGCCTGCCGAAGAACAGCTCCTGCCACTGGCGCACCATCCCTAGAAAGCCGTTGTTGAGGATGGCAACGATCACCGGCAGCTCGTTGTACACCGCCGTGGCCAGCTCCTGGATGTTCATCTGGATCGAACCGTCCCCCGCGATGTCGATGACCCTTTTGTCCGGATTGGCGATCTGGGCCCCGATGGCGGCGGGAAAGCCGTAGCCCATCGTGCCCAGCCCCCCGGAGGTCAGGAGGCTGCGGGAATGGCGGAACGTGTAGAACTGGGAGGCCCACATCTGGTTCTGGCCGACCTCGGTGGCGATGATCGCGTCCGGAAAGACCTTGCAGATCGCCTGGATGATCGTGTCGGGCCGAAGGTGGCCGCCGGATCCCTGCCCGGACTCCGTCTTCGCCTTCGCGGCAGCTGCCGAGGCGGCTTTTCCCGGATTGGCGGCCTTCCTGCCCCGCACCGCCTCGGTGCGCTCCGTCCCCGGAGCCTTCACGCCTCCCTCGGGCTGCTCCTGCTGATCGTGCTCCCGCCGCCAGTCTTCGATCTGTCCCAGCCAGGCCTCGGTCTCCGGAGCCTCCAGCAGGGGGAGGAGCTGCTCCAGCACGTGGCGGGCGTCTCCCACTATCGGCACCTCCACCGGCACGTTACGGGAGATGGAGACCGGGTCCTGGTCGATATGCACGATCTTGGCTCCCGGTGCGAATTTGGCCAGCTCCCCGGTGGCTCGATCGTCGAAACGGTTGCCGATGCCGAACAAAAGGTCCGAATGGCTCACCGCCATGTTCGCGACGTAGGTGCCGTGCATCCCGAGCATGCCGAGGGAAAGAGGATCGTCCCCCGGTATCGCCCCGGTGCCCATCAGGGAATGGACCACGGGCACACCGGTCTTTTTAACGGCTTTGCGAAACACATCCACCGCCCCGGAGATGTGGAGGCCCCCGCCCACGTAGAACAGGGGGCGTTTTGCTTTTTTCAGCTCCGCGGCTGCTCTCTTGATCTGGTTGGGATGCCCCTTGAGCACGGGATTGTAGCCGCGGATGCTCACCCTGGCCGGATATTCGTCGTCTCCCTTCTCCAAAATTACGTCCTTGGGGAGATCGACCAGAACCGGCCCCGGTCTGCCGGAGTTGGCGATCGTGAAGGCTTCCTTCAGGATCCGGCCCAGGTCCTTCCGGTCCAGCACCAGGTAGTTGTGCTTCGTGATCGGCCGGGTGATGCCCACGATATCCGCCTCCTGGAAGGCGTCGTTGCCGATCATGGAACGGGATACCTGGCCGGTGAAGCACACGATCGGCACGGAATCGAAATTGGCCGTGGCGATGCCGGTCACCGTGTTGGTCGCCCCCGGCCCGCTGGTCACCAGACAGACTCCTGTCTTCCCGGTGGAGCGGGCGTATCCGTCGGCGGCGTGCACCGCCCCCTGCTCATGACGGGCGAGGATCACCTTGATCTCCGGCTCGGAGTACAGGACGTCAAACACGGGAATGACCACCCCTCCGGGAAACCCGAACAGGTGTTTCACTCCCTCGGCCTTGAGAGCCTTGACGAACAGTTCGGCTCCGCTAATCTTCATCCTTTCCCCCTGTCTCCAGTAATCTTATGGCTCCCCGGGCGGCAGAGCTGACGTTCTGGCGGTAGCTGTCCAGGTAAGCGCTGCCGGTCCGCCTGATCACGGGCTTGAAGGCTTTCCGGCGCTCTGCCAGCTCGGTGTCTGATAAGAGCAGATCCAGGCGTTTGGCCGGGATGTCTATGCGGATGCGGTCCCCCTCACGGATCAGCCCGATCGGTCCGCCCGATGCAGCTTCCGGCGTGACGTGCCCGATCGACGCCCCCCGGGTCGCTCCGGAGAAACGGCCGTCGGTCAGCAGGGCCACCTCCTTGTCCAGCCCCATCCCGGCGATGGAGGAAGTGGGAGAGAGCATCTCCCGCATCCCCGGCCCTCCCTTGGGTCCCTCGTAGCGGATCACCACCACGTCCCCGGAGACGATTTTGCCGGCCAGGATGGCGTTCTGGGCATCCTCTTCGGAGTCGAAAACCCGGGCCGGCCCCTCGTGAACCAGCATCTGCGGATCCACCGCGGCTTTCTTGACGATGCTTCCACCGGGAGCCAGGGATCCCTTGAGAACGGCCAGCCCGCCGGAGCTGTGGTAGGGCTTATCAGGTTTGGCGACGAAGGTCCCGTCGGGCTCCGGGGCGCTGCTGTAGGATTCGGCTATCGGCCGGCCCGTGACGGTCATGGCCCTGCCGTCGATCGCTCCGAGCGAATCGAGGACCTTGCACAGGGTCATCACGCCGCCGGCGGCGTGCAGGTCTTCCATGAAGTAGGGGCCCGAAGGGGCAAGGGAGCACAGATGGGGAACCTTGTCGCTGATTCGGTCGAAATCATCCAGGGTGAGCTCCACCCCGGCTTCCGCGGCCATGGCCGGCAGGTGCAGGGCCGTGTTGGTCGACCCGCCCAGAGCCATGTCCACGGCCACGGCGTTGAGGAACGCAGTGGGGGTGAGAATGTCTGCGGGTAGAAGACCTCTGCGAACCGCCTCCACGGCCTGCCGTCCCGCCTGGCGGGCGAGGGAAAGACGGGCGCCGAAGACGGCGGGAATCGTGCCGTTTCCCGGAAGGGCCAGGCCCAGAGCTTCGCAGAGGCAGTTCATCGAATTGGCGGTGAACAGGCCCGAGCAGGATCCGGCTCCAGGACAGGCGCGGCACTCGATCTCCTCGAGCTGGGCCGGGGTGATTTTGCCGGAATTAAGCTGGCCCACGGCTTCGAACACCGAATCCAGGCCCATCCTGCGGGTGCCGTGCTCGCCGGCCAGCATCGGACCGCCGGAGATGATCACGGCCGGGATGTTGACCCGGGCGGCAGCCATCACCATGCCCGGGACGATCTTGTCGCAGTTGGTGACCAGGACCAGGCCGTCCAGAGCATGGGCCCTGGCAACGAGCTCGACGGAATCGGCGATCAGCTCACGGCTGGGAAGGGAGAAGCGCATCCCCGCATGACCCATGGCCAGGCCGTCGCAGACGCCGATGGTGCCGAACTCCGCGGCAATGCCCCCGGCGGACCAGATCCCCTCCTTGACTTTGTCGGCGACCTGGCGCAGATGGATGTGCCCCGGTATCAGCTCACTGAAGGCGTTGGCCACCCCGATGAGGGGTTTCCCCAGGGTCCCCTTGTCCCAGCCCATGGCATAGAGGAGGCTTCGATGGGGGGCGCGCTCGCTGCCTCCCGTCACGACCGAACTGTTCAACTGTTTGTTCACAAGCATACTCCTTTAAAAAAAAAACCGTTTTCCGGGAAGGAAAACGGCCTGCAATGCCATCCGTTGTCCGCTCTACCCTCCCGGGGTGGCCGAAGGGATCGCAAGAATGATAAGTACGAGACCCAGGTCCTGAGAAAGAGAGATTCCCTTCGCATCGACGGGCAGGTGCGCGGCGTCCATGACTATGCTATACAGTATCATCCCCTTTTTGTCAATATTGTCGAGAGTTTTTTCATCACTCTACCCCAAACGCACAGGACGTGGTATGGTGATTCCGGAATTGACAGTTTTGCATAGGAGGCAAGGAATGCGAAAGCTCTGTATCGCCGCAGCCGTTTTCAGCCTGCTCCTGATTTCCGTTGCATCGGCGCAGGAGCGCCTGGGTGTCTCCCCGGGGGAGCCGCGGATAGACGGTATCGTCTCCCCGGGGGAGTACAGTCTGTCCGTCGAGATTCCCGGGGCCGTGTTGCACCTGAACAGAACGCAGGAAGTGCTCTCCATCGCGGTCCAATCGGAGCTGGAAGGTTGGGTGGCCGTGGGTCTGGGTTCCACCCGGATGGACCAGGCTTCGATCTACATCGGGTACGTGGATTCCGGCAAGGAGGTCTTTGCGACCGAGCGCGGACGGGGGCACAAACACGACGATGCCTCGGTACCCGAGCCGATCGCTGTCCGCCTGAAGGAGGATCAGTCGGGAACCGTGCTCGAGCTCGGTTTCCCCGTCTCAGCCTTCGTGCCCGAGGGAGCCGATTCTCTCGGCCTGATCGTCGCCAATGGGCTCAGAGACAACCTCAGCGGGTATCATTCCACCAGAAGGGGGTTGGAAATCGACCTGTGAGCGGGGTTTTCGCCAAACCCGGAGCGCGGACCGGTCTCACCCTGATCGCAATCCTGCTGGCGGTCTCCATGCCGCTGCCCGGGCAAACCGGGCGGATCCTGGAGAGCTGGCAGGTTTCCTTTTCAGAGGCTGAAAGCGATACCCCGCCGGGGACCGGGTGGAAGCCGCTTCAGCCGGGGAGCAGCTTCGATGCAGGGGGAGCATACCGGGAGGGATATCTCTGGCTTCGCACGGAGATCACCGTCAGCGAGCCGTCAGTGCTCGTCCTGCCTCCTTCAGGATTCTGCGCCCGGGTGTACGTGGACGGGGCGGTCGTGGGTGCCGGCGTCGAGCTTCCCGGCGGCGAGGTTTCCGGCCCTGCGGTCGCCGCCAGGGCGTATCCCGTAGCCGCCGCCCGGGAGGGCTCCGCCTCCGGGGTGACCGTGCATATCCGGCTCCGCCACGCCGGCGCCTCCTGGCTGGATGGTCCGGTCGAGCTGGTGTCGGCGCAGCAGCGGATACCGCAGATCTTGAAGCGGAATATCTCACGGTTGGGGGCCGGCAGCGCGGTCGGGCTCTACCTTCTGTTCGTGTTCGCCTTTTCACTGTATACAGCCGCCGTGGAACGGAAGCTTCACGCACTGTACTTGAGTCTGAGCAGTTTGTTCCTGGCGGTCTCCCTGATCGTTCCCCTTCTGCTCGGGGAGCTCCTCGCCCTGTCCGTGGTGTTGCGGCTGTTCCCGGTGTTTCTCACGGCGGGCGTTTTCCTGCTCCTCCTGGCCTGTTCCGAGCTGCTGAGATCGCTTCCCTTCACCGTCGTGGCGTCGGTGGGAGCCCCGCTGGCAGCCGTGGCAATCCTGCTTTCCGGGATAGGCGGGCTCGACAATCCCCATTTATGGCGATTCGTTCAGACCGCCTGCGCAGCCGCACTCATGATGCACGCCGCCGTGCTCTGTGCAGCGGCCTTGAAGAAAAGAGCCGGTATCGCCGCGCCGCTGCTGGTGCTCCTTCTGTGCTCGGCCGCAGCGAGCCTCTATCCCCTGACTCTCCAGCCCGCCTACCGTTGGCTGTACCAGCCCCATGTCCTGCTTCCGGCCGCCCTGGCAATCGTGGCCACATGGATTCTGGGTTCCGATCGGATCATTCATGTGCGCGGGGCCGAGGCAACCGGACGGGAGCTGCTCCAGCGGGTCCACGCGGACCGGGATCTGGTGGTGAGATTGAAGGAAGGAAAGACCCGTCTGGAGCGCGGGAACCTGGAGAGCATGGTGCTGGCCAATCGCCTGGTGGAGAGTGCGCAGAAGCAGGCTTTCTCCATCGGGCAGATCATGGGTTCGATAGAGGAGGGAGCGCGGGCGGAGAGCCAGGTCGTCGAGAAGGAGGGACAGATCCTCGCGCTGACCGCCGAGGTGGACTCCCGCATCGGCGATTTCAACGAACAGGTGCGGGGCGCCCTCGCCGAGCTGGAGGAACTGCGGGAGAAATCGATCACCATTACCAAGGCGGTGTCCCAGATCATCGGCATAGCGGACAAGACCAATATGCTGTCACTCAACGCCTCAATCGAGGCCTCCAAGGCCGGGGAGTCGGGAAGGGGTTTTGCCGTGGTCGCCCAGCAGATCCGCAAGCTCGCGGACGTGACCCGCACCGTGTCGGACCAGGTGAACAACCTGATGCGGGAATCGAACCAGGCCGTGGCCACGAACGTGCAGATGGCGCAGGGGATGGTGCAGGGCTACCGGGAGATCATGGAGCAGAGCGAACGGATTCGCCAGATGATCGAGGCCAACGCCGCAGCCATGGAGGAGGTCACCCGATCGCACAGGGAGATCCAGGACGGAGTGGCCGGGGTCGACCGGACCATTCGAACGATTCTCGAGGTATCCCGGGATCTGCGCGAGATGACCGGCAGTCTGGCCAAGACCTTCTCCTGGTTCGAGGAGGTGCTGGAAAGCGGCGAACGCAAAGCCGGAGAACCGGAAGCGGCTGCGCCCGAACCGGGCGCCCGGGACGCTGCAGCCGGGGCCACGCCGATCGCCGCGCTCGAGCAAAGCGCGCCGAGGGAGGAGGGCTCCCTCCCCGAGTCCCCGGAAGCCCGGCAGGCAGCGGAGGAGGCAGGTTCGGAAGAGGCGGTCGAACTGGTGGAAGTGCTGGACGAAGAGGAGCAGGCGGAGGAGCCGGAGGAGCTCATGATAGCGGAAGACCTCGATGAGCTGGGAGTGGCGGTGGAAGCCGCGGAGGGGCAGGAGGGTGTTGCCGCCGCGCAGTCCGTCGAAGGGACGCAGATCGCTGAGCCGGCAGCGGAGGCGGCTGAGGCGGAGGAAGTCGCTGCCCTGGAGGAGATCGAAGAGCTCGAGCCGGTGGACGATGATGTCGGAGAGCTGGAGGGTATGGTGGAGCCGGAGGAAATTGCAGAACCGGCGGAAGTCGAAGAGCTCGAGGGCATCCCTCCCGAGCGTTGATCAGCCGCAGCTTTGCCTCGGCTTATTTCCTTCTCAGTTCGCCGGGCATATGCGGCGCGGCGCTCGAGTTTTGGCGCTCGGGGCGAGAGACTCAGGGTGTTCCGAAAAGGCAGAACCACTCGGCTTCGGCGGCCAGATCGTCACCGACGAAAGCCTTGCCGCTCTGCTTCAGCGTTTTCGGGCTGACCCGCAGGGTTTTGATCACCATCTTCACCTCGTCTCCGGGCCGCACCTGCTGGCGGAACTTCGCCTTGTCCACCGAGGCCAGGAAGAACAGAGCGTTCGGGTCCACCTTGCCGGTCAGGCGGATCCCTGCGCCCCCGCATTGGGCCATGGTCTCGATCAGGATGACGCCGGGTACCACCGGGTAGCCGGGGAAATGACCTTTGAAGAAGAAATCCTTCTCGGTGAATTTGCGATAGCCGATGACGTTCTCGTCATCGAAGCTCTCGATGCGATCGACGAACAGAAAGGGTTCCCGATGCGGAAGCAGTTTTTCGATCTCAGCCATGGAGTACTCCTTTATATGATTCCCACCTGCTTGCCCGCCGTCTTGCAGATTTCCAGCACCTGATCCAGCTCATCATCCGTATGGACCGCCATGTAGGAAGTACGGATGATCGAACGGTCCGGTGGAACCGCCGGGCTGACGACTGGATTGGCGTAGACGCCGTTGTCGAACAGCACCTTCCAGAAGGTGAACGTTTTTTCATTGTCCCCGATGATCAGGGGGATGATCGGGGTCTCGGCTACGCCGACGTCGAAGCCCAGTGCCTTGAACTCCCGGATCATGTTTTTGGCTATGGTCTGCAGACGCCTGGTGTGCTTCGGCTCGGCTTCCATGATCTCGAGGGTCGCCATTACTGCGGCTATCATCGGCGGCGGCATGCTGGCGGTGAAGATCAGGGGCCGCGAGAAGTGCTTGATGTAATCGATGACCACTTCCTCTCCGGCCACGAAGCCTCCGATGCCGCCGAAGGACTTGGAGAAGGTGCCCATCAGCAGGTCGGCGCATTTGCCCAGACCGTAGTGTTCTTCGCAGCCCCGGCCCGTAGCCCCTACGACTCCCAGGGCGTGGGCCTCGTCCAGGTAGATCCTGGCGTTGTGCCTGTCCGCTATCCGCTTCATCTCCGGAAGCTTGACGATATCCCCCTCCATGCTGAATACGCCGTCGGTCACGATCATTTTGGCCTCATCATGGGGCAGCGCGGCCAGAGCCTTTTCGAGCGCCTCCGGGTTGTTGTGATGGTAGCGGTGGAATTTGATGCTGCCGCCGGACAGACCCGTCGAGAGCATGATGCCGTCCACGATCGAAGCGTGGTTGTAGCGATCGCTGAGGATGTGCTCCTTCCTGCCCAGGATGGCGGATATGGTGCCCAGGTTTGCCAGGTAGCCCGTAGTGAAGCAGAGAGCGGACTCCCGCCCGACGAATGCGGCCAGCTTGTGCTCCAGCTCTTCGTGCAGGGCGAAGGTTCCGTTGATCAATCGGGACCCGGAGCAGGTGGTGCCGTATTTTTCTATGGCTTTCTTGGCCGCTTCCTGTACGCGCGGGTCCTGGGCAAGGCCCAGGTAGTTGTTCGACCCGCACATGATGACCTCCCGGCCCCGCATCTTGACCTTGCTGCCCCAGTTCTCCTCGATCGGAATGAAATAGGGATAATAGCCGCCCTCTCGCGCGGCCCGAGCTTCCTTGAACCCGTAGCATTTATCGAAAATATCCATGGCGCTCCCGGTTGTTTGAGTTGAATGTTGAACGCTCATTATTGCACTCTATCCCGCCTCTGTAAAGGGACCTGAGCATTTTCGCGGCTCCGGGGTTTTCAGATTCCCTGGTAGGTGAACCAGAGGGTGAAAAATCTCGCGGGATTGAGCAGTCCGGTGATCGTCATCGCCGACAAAGCCAGACAGAGCAGCAGGAACAGCGCCCTGCCGGGAAGAAGCGGGAGCTTTCCCTCCGTTTTCCCCCGTTTCAGATACGAGATTCCGATCGGAACGACCGGGAGAAAGAACAGTATCGCAAAAAACAGGCGCACCTGCAGGGGATTGGCGGTTTTCCAGCTCTCCAGCAATCCTGCCAGGCGAAAGAGAAAGATATTGAAGCGCTGCAGCCGGCCCAGAGCGATCAGCAATCCGAGCAGTACGAGAAAGACACCGCTCACGATTCTCAGGGCAATGAAATGGCGCTTCATTCGTTCCCGCGCTCCGAGAAACCGGGAGAAGAAAAGCCCCGCCAGGATGAACGGCACACCCAGACCGAGGGAATAGACGGCCAGAAGAGCCGTCCCCTGCAGGACCCGGCCGCTGCTGCCGGCCAGAAACAGGATCGAGGCCAGGATCGGACCCACGCAGGGCGTCCACCCCGCACCGAAGGCCATGCCCAGAAGTACGGCTCCCATCCACCCCTTGGGGGAGGAACGCATGTGCAGTCTCTTCTCGAAGTTGAGGAATTTCCAGAAATTGAAGATGAAGTTCAGACCAAGGAGGATGACCAGGGTTCCGGCCACGATATTCACGATGCGGGTCGCTGAGCTGAGGAACCCTCCGGTTCCGCTGAACAGCACGCCGAGGGCGATGAAGACCACGGAAAAACCCAGGACGAACAGGAGGGTTCGCAGCAGTACCCTGGTTCGATGCCGATCACCGAGCTCCCGGACCGACACGCCGCCGATCAGGGAGAGGTAGGAGGGGATCAGGGGCAGCACGCAGGGGGATAGGAAGCTCAGGAGCCCTGCGGCAAAGGCGATGGCTACGTCGACATTGGCGGATATCACCTCGGTATCTCCTTCAGGAGCCCGGGGATCCGAGGCCCGCCTGAACCACGGTGGACGTCGAAAACAGAAATATATGTTCTCGCATATATAGTAGAATATACCTTACAGAGCGGATTTGGCAAGCGGGTCAAGGGGCTGCAAAGCTGCCGGTATCGACGAACAGGGAGATGAGGAGCACGGTCGTGTTGTACAATCCGTGGGCAATTGCCAGGGGGTGGATGTTCCTCATGCGGACGAAGAGGATTCCGAAGTACAATCCCTGGATTAAAGCTACGGCCAACCCGGCAGGACCCTGATACGCATGCCCGATCGAAAACAGCACGGTGCTCAGCCCGATGCAGAGGGCAACCGGCAGGCGGAGGCGGGAGAAACGGGTAATCAGGTACGAGCGGAAGAACAGCTCTTCCCGATACCCGGTGGCCAGGCAGAACAGGAGCACCAGGGGAATCAGCCGCCGATCTTCGAGTTTCCAGCGGAAACCGGAGGAGAACAGCGAGCGTCCCGCCTCCGGAAGCAGGCTGAGAACGAGGCTCAGCCCCGCGAGCAGCATGAACAGCCCGGCGAAGATCAGCAGGGCGTACGGGAGATCCGCGGCCCGGGGAGGAGACAGACCAAAATCGGCGTAACGGTCCCCCGGTGCTGCATCCGAGCCCTGGGCGCGAAGGCCGAGAACATAGAGCAGCAGGAGGATCTGGGGCAGTGCGATAATGAGGAACTGCAGCATGTAGGATCGCAGATCCTCCGAGCTGCGGAGAAGCTCCTGCTGCGGCCACAGATACCCGGGCAGGTAGAACACGAGGAAGAACAATATCATTTCCAGGATATTTTTGTTTCGTGATGACAAATCTATTTTTTTCTCCCGTCTTCG
>JAFGQJ010000072.1 GCA_016935715.1 Spirochaetales bacterium | reverse complement strand
TCCGACGACGTGTGCGCCTCCTATTCCCCCGAGATTTTCGAGACTTTCAGCCGCCCCTACAACAACCGGATCCTGCAGCGCTGGCCCGGAGGACGGATCCACAACTGCGGCCCCCATCCCTCCCTCGAGCTGTACCTGGATCACGACCCGCCGCTCGATGGCCTGAACTGCTCCTTCCGCTACACCCGGGCCGAGCTGCCGCGGATCAGGGGCGCCTTCGAGGGCCGCGGGATCGTGGAGCTCATGTTCGACAACGGAGAGAACCTGGATGAGATCACCCGGGGGTACGAGGAGATCGCCGACAGCCTGGCTCCCGAGGTTGTCGGGATTCCGATCGTCTGGCTGACCGACGGCTGGAGCGACCAGGAGATACGGGAGCTGTATCACCGGCTGCTTGATATCTCCGAGCGCTACGCCCGGGAGATGCGCTGGCGCCCGGAATCCTGACCGGCCCACGCGCCCGGCAGGGATAGGGAGAAGGAGAGAGATTATGGAAACAGCGCTGACAAGACTGCTGGGGCTGAGCCCCGAGGAAAAACAGCGGCGAGGGATCCTCCACACGCCGCAGGAGATCCATGACCAGGTCGAGCTCTGGGAGGATACCCGCAGGAGATTCGAGGAGCGGCGGCCCGAGCTCGGGGAATTTCTGGAGGCGTTCAACGGGAAATCCGACAGAGCCGTGGTGTGCACCGGTGCGGGAACCTCGGAGTTCGTCGGCTGCTGCCTCGAAGCCCTGCTGCGCCGCAAGTGGCGCGTTCCCGTCAATGTGGTCTCGACTACCAGGATCGTCACCACGCCTCAGGATTTCTTCATCGAGGGGTATGCCACCCTGCTCGTCTCCTTCGCCCGCTCGGGAAACAGCCCGGAAAGCCTCGGTGCGGTGAAGATCGCCGACATGTTCTGCCGGGACGTGCAGCACCTGGCGGTCACCTGCAGCGCACAGGGGGCGCTGTTCAGAGAAGTCTCGGCACGCAAAGACGGCGCGGCTCTGCTTCTCGGTGAAAGAACCAACGACCGCGGTCTGGCCATGACCGCCTCCTTCTCCAACATGGTCGTGGCCGGCCAGATGCTGAGCCACCTGTTCTTTTTCGGGGAGTACGAGAAGAAGTTCGACAATCTGCTCCGGGCGGGCAAGGCGATGCTGGAGGGGGCAGCGGACGTTGCCGAGGAGATCGCCGGGCAGGGATTCCGACGGGCGGTTTTTCTCGGCGACGGCGTCAACCTCGGCACCGCCGTGGAATCCCATCTCAAGCTCCAGGAGCTCACCGCCGGCCGGGTCATGTGCACCTGGGACACCTTCGCGGGGCTGCGCCACGGTCCCGAGGCGGTGATCGATGCGGACACCCTGGTGGTGGCCTACCTGGCGGCCGACGGATACGCACGGCAGTACGAGCTTGACCTGATCCGGGAGATCCGCAGCAAGGGGATCGGCAAGGCGCTGCTGGCCGTGGCCCACGCGCTTCCCGACGAGCTGAAGGGATTGCCGGATTACGCGATCGAGTACGGAAGGCATGCGGATGCGCTGCCGGATGAGCTGAGCCCGCCGGTATACATCATCGTCGGCCAGCTGCTGGGCATGTTTGCTTCCCTGCGGCTGGGCCTGCAGCCGGACAATCCCAGCGAGAGCGGGATCATCCACCGGGTGGTGGAGGGGGTCAGGGTCTACGACCCGCGGGCGTATCACCGCAGCGGCCGGATCGAAGTGATAAGCGAGCGCTGAGCCCATGGATGTCGGGGAACAGCTCATCCGGGCCCTGAGAGAGGAGCCTTCAGAGGAGCCGGCGGTTGCGGTCGTCGGGGACCTGGGGTACGACTACATCTACACCTGCCCCCCTCTGGAGGGGGGAAGAGAGGTAGTCATCCGGGGCTGCACCCGCACCATCGCCGGGGCGGCGGGCTACTTCGCCTGCGGGCTCGCCCGCCTGGGCGCCACCGTGTACTTCCTCACCGAGCTGGGCGACGACCCGGACGGCAGGCAGCTGCTTGCCGAGATCTCCAAGCGCGGCATCGAAACGGAGGGGGTACGGGTGCTGGAGAACACGAGGAGCTACTACACCCTGATCTTCGCCGGCAGCGAAGAAGCGACGCCCCGGCAGGTGGCGACCTATCTGGGGCCGCTGGAGACCATGTCCGTCCGGGACCTGGACTACCAGGAGGTCGCGGCCGGATCGCAGCTGGTGTATTCCTGCAACTACTTCCAGCTGCTGACGGTGCGCACGGAGATCGGGCGGCTGTTCGCCGCGGCCCGGGAGTCGGGGAAAATTACCGCCTACGACGCCAACGCCGGGGACGGGTGGGAGGATCCGCGGAACCTGGAGCTCCTCCGTGAACGCATCTACCCCCAAACCGACGTGGTCTTCCTCAACGAGAGAGAGGCCGGATTCCTCACCGGGGAGCGGGACGCGCTGCGCGCGCTGATGAAGGCCAGCCCGGGTTCCGGGGTCGTCGTGGTCAAGCGGGGGCCCGCCGGGGTCGTGCTCAGGGAGGGGCAGCGGGTGTACCGCTGCCCGTCATTCCCTCTGACCGGGCCGGTGCGGGACACGGTGGGAGCGGGAGATTCGTTCCAGGCGGCATTTCTCTATTTCCGTCTCAGGGGCTTTCCCATTGTACATTGTGCGGTCCTGGGGGCGGCGAACGCCGCCTCCACGGTACGGCATCAGGGCGGAGTCGCCGGACAGCTCG
>JAFGQJ010000371.1 GCA_016935715.1 Spirochaetales bacterium | reverse complement strand
CTCTCCCTACTCCCCGATCCGGGTTACCGAGACAATGTCCAGGTTCAAATCCCAAAGCCGCGTCAGGATGCCCCGAAGGGCCGCCTGATCGGCTACAGGGCCGGCCAGCACCGTGGTCGGAGATCCACCGGCTGTCTGTTCCGACACAACCGACATGCTCCCCAGCCATTCCGACCACCTGGGATCGAGGTTTCCCTGCACCCGGATTCGATAGACCTGCTGCGCAACCCTTCCCTTCATGGCTCTGATTTCTACCCGTCTAAAGAATAGAGCAGGCCCGGTATGGTTGTAACCGAACGAAAGTATGGTTTTGGTAGGGTTATTCCCCCTCGTGGCAACTGGAAGGATTGGTAAACGGCCGCTGTGCAGCTGCTACGACGGCGGGAGAAGGCCCAGGGATCTGGCCCTGGCTGCTGCCTGGGTCCTGTTGCGAACGCCGAGCTTCGCGTAGATGTTGCTCGTGTGCCATTTCACCGTAGGCAGGCTGATGAATAGCCGTCTGGCCGCCTCTTTGTTGGAGCACCCTCCGGCCAGGAGCTGAAGGACCTCGCGCTCCCTCTGGCTCAGCGGTTCGATCAGGTGCTCTCCGGTGCCCGCGGCGCTGCGTCTTTCCCGGTCCGTCGGAAATGCCGAGAGGATCCGCCCTGCATACTCGCGGCGGATTCCCCGGTCTGCCGCTTCATAGAGCAGGTGGGCCATTTCAGGACCTTCATCCAGGAACAGGCGCAGATACCCTTCAGGCTCCGCGATCGACAGAGCCTGTTCCAGAATCTGAAGGGCCCGTTCATGATCGTCAGTTTCCCAGTGGCAGAGACTCTGCAGCAGCATCGCCTCCAGCACCACCTGGTTCCGGCCCAGTTCGGCAGCTGCATCCCTAAGCTTCCCGGCGACCTTCAGACAGCCCTCCCAGTCCCCCTGGGCCAGGAGAATGCGGGCGTGGAGGATCTGATCGAGCTCTTTCAGCGCATAGGGGATTTTTTCTTCGTCGAGGCGTCGTCTTTCCACCCACTCGCTGCGCCGTCGTTCGGCGGCCTCCGCCTGGTCCAGGGCAATCGAGAGACGGGCCCGCTGCAGGCTGACGACCAGGTCATCGAGATCACTGGCGTCGAAGCGCGTGGCGATCTGGTGGACCGCCTCCATTACCCGCTGTGCCTCCTGCCCCTTGCCCTGCGCAAGCTTGACCCGGGCAAGGGTGAAGTAACCATCCAGGGTCCCGATCACGCCGAGCTTGCGGACCAGCTCGATTCCCTCGTTCAGCTTGGACTCTGCCGACTCCAGGTCGTTCCATTCCCGCAGAAGATTGCCCAGGCCGATCAGGGCCAAACCGCCGACCGGCACCAGCACCCCGGCGCCGTCGACGGTCTGCTCCAGAGCCTGCTCATAGGTGGTTCTGGCATCGTGGAGCCGGCCCTGGGTGGTGCGCAGCTTGCCCACTTCGGCCATCAGGGCGCCGACGATGGTGACATTCCCCACCTCCCTCGATCTGCGGATGTTCTCTTCGAAAACCTGGATTGCTTTTGGTATATCCCCGCTGGTTGCATAACCGACATTGGCCACTATCCTGCTGATGATGCTGCGGAAGAACTGCTCATCCTCAGGGAGCTGCTTCATGGCCAGATCACTCTGCTCCAGGCTCTCCTCCAGGTCGCCCTGGATCGCGGCCAGGCAGGCACGAAAGGCGGCCAGCTGTCCTGAGATCGAGTCGCCGCGTTCCGCCTGCAGCGCGGCATCCACCTGCGCCTGGATGCGGTTCATCGGAGCTCCGGCCAGGAGCAGGCCCAGGGCATGGTACACGCAGAGAAGCGGCCGCTGGCACACCAGATCCCGGGGCAGAGCCTCGATCCAGCCGAGAACCGTGGCGAACTCGCTGCGCATCAGCGCGCTCTGCGTGTTGTTTTCGATCAGTTCCGTCGCCCTATCGAAGTCTCTCTCCGCCAGGGTTTGAGCGATCGCCTCCGTAACCATGCCATTCTGTTCGTACCACCGGCTGGCCCTGTGGTGAAGCTTCGGAAGCTCCGCCCCGTAAACCTGTTCGGCCCGGCGGCGAAGTAGATCGGAGAACAGCCGATGGTATCGATACCACCGGCGCTCGGAATCCAGAGGAACGATGAACAGGTTGTTGCGTTCCAGCTGCTCGAGTATCGAAGCGCACTTGCGCTGTCCGCTCACTACCTGGCACAGAGGACCGGTCAGGCGATCCAGGATCGACGTTGTCAGCAGGAACTCCTGGATATGCTTCGGTTGACGTGACAGAACCTCCTCCACGAGATAATCCAGGATGTAGCGATTGCTTCCCGTGAAGGATTTGATGAACTTGGATGTTTCCGCCCGGCCCTGCAGCGATACCGCGGCCATCTGCAGGCCGGCGATCCAGCCTTCGGTGTGATCCACGAGAATCTGGATATCCGGAATCGACAGCTCGAGGCCCATCAGCTGATTCAGGAATTCCGCGGTCTCCTCACTGGTGAAGCGAAGATCGCCTGAGCGCAGCTCCGTCATCTGTCCTCGGGCTCTGAGGGCAGCCAGCGGCAGGGGCGGATCCGCCCGCGTGCAGATCACCAGGTGCAGCCGTGCGGGCAGATGCTCCAAGATAAAGCTCAGATAGCCGTGAATCGCGTTGTCCCGGATCAGGTGGTAGTCGTCGAGGACCAGGACACAGTGCTCATCGATTTCGGCGATCTCGTTGAGCAGCCGGGTGAGCACGGCTTCGGCAGCCGAGGGTTTGAGAGACTGGAACTCCGACAGCAGACCCGTTGCCAGGTTGGGCCGGATCGTCTGCAGTGAGGTGACCAGGTAGGAGAGAAAACGCGCCGGGTCGTTGTCGCTGTCTTCCAGGGACAGCCAGGCTGCCGGCTGCTCGCTCTGTCGAATCCAGGCGCAGACCAGAGTGGTTTTTCCGAAACCCGCCGGGGCCGACAGCAGAGTCAGACGCCGTTTGACGCCGCTCTGGAGAATCTCCATGAGCCTGGCGCGATGCACCAGCTGCGGGCGGAGCGTCGGAATGTACAGCTTGGTCTTCAGCACCGGGGTGATCACGGTTGTTCCCTGATTATATCCGCTTCCGCCTGCGGGCAACAGGATATGGACGGCGCTTAGAAGGTGATGATCCTGTAGCCCTGTTCGATGAAACTTTCGATGCTGGGATGCCCTGACATGTCCTCCAGGATGTGCAGTCCCTGAGCTCTTGCCGCCTCCAGGGTTCCCATCTTCTGGGAGCAGGCTTTGCACGCTCCCACCAGAAGAACTTCTTTCTTCACCTTGTCGTACAACGTGTGCAGGGGGTGATCGCTCTTGTCCAGCTCGGCGATCAGTTTGGTCGCCGATCCTTCGATTACCAGTTTGATCTCGTAATCCTTGCTGCTGAAATCCAGTGCGTTGAGCAGCACGTGGATAAAACACATGGGATCTCCGTTGAAGGCGAAGAGAGCTATCTTTTCCACTGAGCAGTTCCTCCTGCAGTCCATCCTACCCGAATTATCGAGCTGTGGAAAGGTTATGGGGAATTCGGTTTTTCTTGCTTTTTCGCAAGGTATCTGCTAAAACTGATCTGATTCCTATCATTATTCGGCTCAAAGGACAGGAAAGATGCTGCTGCAGGCGATAATCAATGGAATCCTCTTCGGTGCCGTGTACGCCACCATCGGGATCGGCTTCTCCCTGGTCTGGGGCGTCATGAATATCATCAACGTCGCCCACGGAAGCTTCATCATGATAGGCGCCTATCTGTCCTATACCCTCTACACCGTTGCGGGGTTCGATCCTTTTTTGTCGATTCCCCTGGTGATGCTGGTGCTGTTTGTACTGGGCTACGTAATCCAGAAATTGCTGCTCAACCGGGTGGTCCGCGGCAGCGTATTCATTACTCTGACCTTTACCTTTGGTCTTCAGATCCTGATCGCCAATGTCTGCCTGCTGATCTGGAGCGCCGACTACCGCAGCGTCAAACTGCCGTACTCCTCCGCCGGTTTTAAGATCGGTGAGGTGGTGATACCCGCAGTCCGTCTGGGGATCTTCGCCGCTGCCCTGGTTCTCACCGGTTTGTTCTACCTGTTCATGAGAAGAACCAAGACGGGCATTGCGATCAATGCCACGGCGCTGAACTTCGAAGGGGCCAAGACCGTCGGCATCGATGTGTTCAACATCTATGCAGTCACCTTCGGAGTGAGCGCCGCACTGGCCGGCGCGGCGGGCTGTCTGATATCTCCGATCATGAGCGTGAATCCCTTCGTCGGCGGACCGCTGGTAGCCAAGGCCTTCGTGATCGCCATCCTCGGCGGACTGGGCTCGACGATCGGCGCCCTGGTCGGGGGTATGGTGCTCGGCCTGGTGGAGACCGTGGGTACAGTGTTCATCCCCTCCTCCTATCAGGAGCTGCTCGGATTCTCGGTTCTGGTTCTGGTTCTGGTGTTTCGCCCCCAGGGATTGCTCGGCAAGAGGTTCTACGAATGAAGGGCAAGGCGATCATCCTGGCCATACTGGCTGCTCTGTGCATCGCCGCCCCGTTCCTGCTCACCGGGTTCTGGGTACGGTTGATCACCTTTACCTTCATGTTTGCCGTCCTGGCCTCCGCACTGAACATCATCGCCGGCTTCACCGGCTATGCAGCCTTCGGCAATATGGTCTTCTTCGGCGTGGGTGCCTATGCCACGGCGGTTCTGATGACCAAGCTGGGCTTCTCCTATCCGCCGGCCCTGGTGTGCTCGGCGGGCCTGGCAGTGGCGGTGGCCATTGTTCTGGGCATGCTTCTCCTGAGGCTGAAGGGGCATTACTTCGCGTTAGGCACCCTCGGAGCGGCCGAGGCCGTCAAATATGTAGTCGAGAATATGACGAACATCACCGGAGGCGGCCAGGGCATCACCGTGCCGCCGCTGCGGGGCAATCCCGCCGTGATCAACACCTTCTTCTACTTCATGATGTTCGCGCTGCTGATCATCATTCTCGTCGTGGCCTGGCGTCTGTCCAGGAACCGCCTTGGATACGCCCTCAAGGCGATCAGGGCCAATGAGGAGGCGGCCGGGGTCATGGGGATCGACACGACCCGCTATAAGATTACTGCCTGGGCTCTGAGCGCCCTGTTCACCGGGATCACCGGATCGGTCTACGCGTACTGGTTTACATACATCGATGCCCCCACCGTGTTCGATGTGATGTGGGTGGTGAAGATGTTCGTAATCCTGCTGATCGGAGGAGCCGGCACCGTGTTCGGCCCCGTGATAGGCGCCTTCATCCTGGAGACCATCTCCGAGCTGGTATGGTCGCGCTTCATCAATCTGCACCTCGGTATCCTCGGATTGATCATCATCCTGGTGGTTCTGTTCATGCCGAGGGGGATCATCAGCCTGGTTACCCAGGGGAAAGGAATCATGTCCCTGATTCCGATCCGACGCAAGGGGGCAGATCGATGAATGAGGTGATACTGAGCGGACGGAATGTCACCAGGACCTTCGGCGCCCTGAAAGCGGTGTGGAACGTGGACTTTGATGTGAAGAAGGGGGAGATCCTCGGAATCATCGGGCCCAACGGGGCGGGAAAGACCACCCTGCTGTCCATGATCAATGGCACTCTGTCCCTGACCAGGGGAACGATCACCTTCAGGAATCAGGTCATCTCCGGACTCAAACCCTTCCGCATCGCGGAAAAGGGAATATCCCGGACCTTTCAGATCGTGAAACCCTTCCCGGGGATGACCCTCCTGGAGAATGTTTCGATCGGGGCGCTGTTCGGCAAGGACAAGATACGGGATGCCCGGGAGGCACGAGAAAAGACGCGGGCCATCCTCTCTACCGTGAATTTGACGGGTCAGGAAAACGTGGCCGTGGAGAATCTCAATATCTCCGAGCGTAAGCGCCTGGAGCTGGCCCGGGCTCTGGCCATGGACCCGGAGCTGCTCCTGTTGGATGAGGTCATGGCCGGCCTGAATACCACCGAGATCAGCTGGATCATGGACCTGATCCGCAGGCTCAACGAGAAGGAGGGCAGGACCATCCTGGTCATCGAGCACGTGATGAAGGCGATCATGGGGATCTCTCACCGCATCATGGTGCTGCATCACGGGCAAAAAATCGCCGAGGGGCCGCCGGAGAGCATCAGCAACGATGAGAAGGTCATCTCCGCCTACCTGGGTGAACGATACGCCAAGAGGAGGACAGACGGTGGTCAGGGTTGAACGACTGAACGCCGGCTACGGGGATGTGCAGATCCTCTGGGATTTGTCGCTGGAAATCGAGACGGGCAGCATCACCGCTCTGATCGGTGCAAACGGCGTGGGCAAGACCACCTTCCTGAGGACCCTTGCCGGAGCCATACAGCCGTACAGCGGAACGATCCTCTTCGACGACCAGGACATCACCCGGCTGCCCCAGACCTGGAGGGCCAGGCACGGGATCATGATGGTGCCGGAAGGCCGACAGTTGTACAGCGGCCTCAGCGTAGAGGACAACCTGAAGATGGGCGCCTACACGCGCAGGGACCGGGAAGGCGTCCGGCGCGATCTGAAGTGGGTGTACGGGATTCTGCCGGTGCTCGAGGAGCGGCGCAAGCAGCTGGCCGGAACCCTCTCCGGAGGGGAGGCGCAGATGTGCGCCGTGGCCCGCGGCCTGATGGCGGACCCGAAGGTGCTGCTCCTGGACGAGCTTTCCCTGGGTCTGGCGCCGGTCGTCGTAGACGGGCTGATCAGGGTCCTGCGGGAGATCCACGAGAAGCGGGACATCACCATCCTGCTCGTCGACCAGGACGTTCAGATCGCCCTGGAGCTGGCCAGCAGAGGCTACGTTTTTGTGAACGGGCGGGTGGAGATGTCCGGTCCGTCGACGGAGCTGATGAAGAACAAGGAGATCCAGAAGGCCTATCTGGGAATCTGAGCTTGGCTAAAATGCAGGAGAATCATTATACTTAAAAAAACAGAAAGGGAGGTACGCATGAACAAGAGGTTCTTCAAGATGTTTGCGCTCCTGGCGGTGCTGCTGCTTGCTGCGGGAACAGCCTTCGCCGTCGGTCAGGGCGAAGAGGCTGAGCCGGAGGTCATCAAGATCGGTGCCTCGGTGTCCCTGAGCGGAAACCTGGCCCGCTTCGGCAACATGGTGAAAAACGGCTACGAGCTGTGGGCCGAGCAGGTGAATGCCCGGGGAGGAATCCAGGTAGGCGACAAAAAGCTGCCCGTGGAAATCATCTACTACGATGATCAGTCCGACAACCAGACCTCGGCCAAGCTGACCGAGAAGCTGATCACCGAGGACAAGGTCCAGTTCCTGCTGGGGCCCTTCGGTTCCGGTCCGACCTTCGCCACCACGGCCATAGCGGAGAAGTACAACATCATCACCATGGCGACGCTGGCCAACGCCACCAACATCTACGAGCGGGGTTTCCAGAACGTGTACGCGGTTCTGGCTCCGGCAACCCGGATCTTTTCCAGCTTCATCGACATGCTGGCCGCGCAGAGCCCCAGGCCTTCCAGGGTGGCGATCATCTATCCCAATGACAACTTCCCCGCCGCCGTGGCCAAGGGGGCCGAAGCCTACGCCAAGCAGAATGGATTCGACGTGGTCTACATAGAGGAATACCCCAAGGGCGTGAAAGACCTCTCCTCTACGATCCTGAAGATCAAGAACTCCGGCGCCGAGGTGCTGATGGGCTCCGGATACCTCGAGGAAGCGATCCTGACCGTGCGACAGCTCAACGAACAGAAGGTCGACCTCAAGGCCATCGGGTTCACCACCGGGCCCGAGCTCAAGGACTTCACGGACAACCTGGGAGAGGATGCGAACAACATCTGCGGCGTGTCCTGGTGGATGCCCCAGATGAACTACTCCGACGAGCTGTTCGGCAGCGCCTCGGAGTACGCCGAGCTGTATGCCAGGAAGTACGGAGAGGGCTTGAGCTACCAGGCTGCGGGGGCCAGCCAGGGAGGCCTGCTGCTGCAGATGGCGAT
>JAFGQJ010000370.1 GCA_016935715.1 Spirochaetales bacterium | reverse complement strand
GCGGGAGTACCTGTACCAGAACTTCCTCGAGTCGGAGACCTACAACTACACCGTCATCCGCGACGATGATCCGGGCACTACCTGGGATATGTGGTTTCCGCAGGAGTTCCCGGATCCCGGCACCTACTCCATTACCATCGACTCGGTGTTCGGGAATCCCCTGGAAGCAACGGTGGACGGGCCGGATGCATTCGGGGGTCCCAAATCGATCGATTTCCACTTCACCCGTTCCGGGCTCTACTGGTACCTGACCGCAATCGACCTGGGCGGAGTGGAGTGGCAAAATCTTTTTGATTAATTCCTGAAAAACCAGTACTTTAATCGGGTGCTCAAAGAGTTCCGAACCCTCATTCCATACGTCAAGAAACGTATTCTCCAATATCTGGCGGGCCTGTTTTTCCTGCTCGTGACCAACGGCGGGCAGCTGTACCTGCCCCAGCTGCTCCGTCGAGCCATCGATACCATCGTATCCGGAACATTCACCATGCGCAGCATCATCCCAATAGTGCTGTGGATGGTGGGAATCGCCGTGATCGTCGCCGCCGGCCGCTACCTCTGGCGCTACTTCCTGGGCGGAGCCTCCCGCCACATCGAGGCGGAGCTGCGGGAGCGCCTGTTCGTCCACCTCCAGGCCCTCTCCTCGACTTTCTATGGGAAAATGAAAACCGGAGACATAATGGCCCGGATGACCAATGACATGAACGCCGTCCGCCAGGCTTCGGGCTTTGCCCTGGTGTCCTTCGTCGACGGCTTCTTCATGACCATCGCGATCCTGGCGATCATGCTCAGCCGCAGTCCGCGCCTCACCCTGCTGTCCATATCGCCGCTGCCGATCATCACGATCGGGGTCATCTCTTTCGGCCGCGTGATCGGCGAGCAATTCCGCCGCGTACAGGAAGGCTTTTCCGAGCTGAGCGACATGGCCCAGGAATCCCTCACCGGCATCAGGGTTCTGAAAACCTTCGTCCGGGAATCCACCTTCGGGAAGCGTTTCCTGGAAAAGAACATGGACTATTCCAACCGCAACATGGTCCTGGTGCGAACGTGGGGGGTGCTGTTCCCGGCGGTAGGTTTCCTGGCCGGGATCACGACCCTGATCCTCATCCTGGTCGGGGGGAGGGCCGTGATCGAGGGCTCCCTCTCTCCGGGAGAGTTCACCGCCTTTCTGGCCTACCTGCAGATGCTGATCTGGCCGATGCTCGGGGCCGGTTTCACGATCAACATGATCCAGCGGGCGGGGGCATCCCTCAGCCGCATCAACCGGATCCTCGACGAGCAGCCGGATATCCGCAGCCCGGAACAGCAGCCGCCAGAGCCAGAACCGGCAACGGGGCCTGCCGGGCAACCCGTGCGGGGGGAGATCCGGATCCGCAACCTTTCCTACGCCTATCCGGGAACCGAGAGGGCGGCGCTGCGGTATATCGATCTGGAGGTTCCCGCCGGCAGCATCCTCGGGATTCTCGGGAAAACCGGGAGCGGGAAGAGCACCCTGGTCCAGCTGCTGCCGCGGATCCTGGATCCGCCCCCGGGAACCGTGTTTCTCGACGGCCGGGATGTTCGCCTGTACCCGTTGGCCGAGCTGCGCAACAGCGTCAGCATGGTGCCCCAGGACACATTCCTGTTTTCGACGAGCATACGGGAGAACATCGCCTTCGGCAGCCGCAACGGAGATGAGCGGCTGATCCGGCAGGTGGCGGGGATCTCCACGATCGAGCGGGACTACAGCACTTTTCCCGCCGGGGCGCAGACCATCGTGGGAGAGCGTGGCATCAGCCTGTCGGGCGGCCAGAAACAGCGGGTGGCGATCTCCCGCGCCCTGGCCAGCGACGCCTGCCTCTACATATTCGACGACTCACTGTCCTCCGTTGACACGGAAACCGAAGACGCGATCATCAGGGGGCTGCTGCCCTTCCTGAGAGGAAAGACCCTGATCCTCATCTCCCACCGCATCTCCGCGCTGAAAACGGCCGATCAGGTCATCGTACTGGAGAACGGGCGCATCGTGCAGCAGGGCACCCACGAACAGCTGCTGGAACAGAAGGGCTTCTACGCGGACATCTATCGGCTGCAGCAGCTGGAAGAGGCGCTGCGAAAAAAGAAATGAGCGGGCTCAATGAGTGATTATTTCGAGCAGGAAGAGATCGTAAAGGGCTACGACGCCGGCATCATGAAGAGGCTCCTCGGCTATCTCAAGCCGTACATGCCGGCCTTCGTGCTCTCCCTGCTCGCCCTGGCCCTGGCCACGGTGGGCGAGCTGTACGTGCCGATCCTTCTCCAGCGGGCCACGGACAACCACATCCTGCCCTTCTACCGCGGACTGCGCATCGACGAGATCCCGCCGGACGTGACCGAGCGGCTGCAGCCGCTCTCGGAGCAGCAGCAGGCCGGAGACCTGTACTTCCTGCCCTCTTCCGGTCTCGTCCAACTGAGCGCCAGACAGAAGCGGGAGCTGCGCGAGGGGGGGGTTCTGCTGCAGGAAAACTTCTTCCTCGTGCCGGGGTACGGGGAGGACCCGGAGGTGCGGAGGGTGGTGGCGGACCATCCGGACCTGTTTCACACCGGCACAACAGTGGCGGCAATCGCGGAGCAGGACCTCCGCTCCCTCTCCAAGGGGGAGATACGAATCATCCGGCAGGACAACCTGGCGGGACTCGGTTCCCTGGTTCGCGTGCTGTTCGCGATACTGCTGGGAGTATTCGTGTTCACCTTCCTGCAGGTGTACCTCCAGGCCTACGTCGGCCAGATGATCATGAAGGACGCCCGCACCCAGCTTTTCGACCACACGCTGGGACTGTCCCTGAAATACATCGACAGGAACCCGGTCGGACGCCTGGTCTCGCGCATCACCAATGACGTGGAAACGATCAACGAGCTGTTCACCACCGTGCTGCCCTCCCTGCTGAAGGACCTCAGCATGATGGTCGGGGTAACGATCGCCCTGTTCCTGCTCAGCCCCCGGCTGGGCGCAGTGGCACTGCTGACCCTGCCGCCGGTTTTCGTCGTGACGGCGATCTTCCGCATCCGGGCGCGGAGCGCCTTCCGGGCGGTGCGCCTGGCCGTCTCCCGGCTCAATGCCTTCATCTCCGAGCACATCTCGGGCATGCGCATCGTCCAGCTCTTCGTTCAGGAGCAGCGCAGCCACAGGGAGTTCCGGGAGCGAAACGACGGGCTGCTCAAGGCAAATCTCGGCGAGATGTTCGTCTTCGCCACTTTCCGCCCGATCATCGACCTGCTGGCCACCGTTTCCACCGCCGCGATCATCTACTTCGGCGCGCTGTTCCTCCTTCGCGATCTGATCTCCCTGGGTATCCTCATCGCCTTCTTCAACCTGATCCGCATGTTCTACCAGCCCGTGCAGGATCTCTCCGAGAAGTACAACATCCTCCAGTCCGCCATGGCCGGGGCCGAACGGGTGTTCAACCTTTTGGACACGCAGGACCGGATCCCCCAGCCCGCCAGGCCGCGTAGCCTGGATTCGGTGCGGGGGAAGATCGAGTTCGACCGGGTTTGCTTCTGGTACAAGGAAGGAGAGCCGGTGCTGAAGAACCTGAGCTTCACCGTGAATCCCGGGGAGACGGTGGCCATCGTGGGCTATACCGGGGCGGGCAAGACCACCATCACCTCGGTTCTGACCCGTATGTGGGACATCCAGGAGGGGGTGATCCGCCTGGACGGAGTGGATATCCGCGAGCTTTCGACCGGCACCCTCCGAAGCCGGGCGCAGTCGGTTCTGCAGGATGTGTTTCTGTTTTCCGACACCATCGCGGAGAACATCCGCCTGGGCAGCGACATCGCCCAGGAGGATATCGAGCGGGCCGTCAGGATCGTGCGGGCGGATACCTTCATCGACAGCTTCCCCGACGGCTTGAACACCCGGCTGCACGAACGGGGCGGAAACCTCTCCATGGGACAG
>JAFGQJ010000369.1 GCA_016935715.1 Spirochaetales bacterium | reverse complement strand
GAGTGGAATGACTGGCACTGGCAGCTGCGCCACAGGATACGCCGGCTGGAACAGCTTTCGCCCATCTTCGAGCTGACCATGGACGAGATGACCGCGGTTCTCCGTCACCGGGGTACCCTGCCCCTGGCGATTACCCCGTACTACGCCAGCCTGCTCGACCCTACGGATCCCGGCCAGCCCCTGAGACGCACCGTAGTGCCGGTGAACGCCGAGTATCTGCGATCCCCCGGAGAGGCGGAGGATCCGCTGGGCGAGGAAGAGGACAGCCCGGTGCCGGGACTGGTGCACCGCTATCCGGACCGGGTGCTTTTTCTGGTCACCCATTTCTGCTCCACGAACTGCCGGTACTGCACCCGTTCCCGGATCGTGGGCTCGGAGCAGGGGCAGGCCGGAATGAAACGACGCTGGCAGCGGGCGATCGACTACATCGAGAACACTCCCAGGGTACGGGACGTGCTTCTGTCCGGCGGAGATCCGCTTACCCTGAGCGACCAGAAGCTCGAATGGCTGTTGAGCCGGCTGAGGAAGATCCCCCACGTGGAGCTGATCCGCATCGGGACCAAGGTCCCCGTGGTGCTGCCGCAGAGGATCACCCCCGCTTTGGTACGGATCCTCAAGCGGCACCATCCCCTGTGGATGAGCATCCATTTCACCCATCCTCGGGAGCTGACGCCTGAAACGGCTGCGGCCTGCGCCCGCCTGGCCGATGCCGGGGTGCCTCTGGGCAGCCAGACCGTGCTGTTGGCGGGCATCAATGACAGCGTGGATACGATGAAGGCGCTGATGCACGGGCTGCTGCGATTGCGGGTCAAGCCATACTACCTCTACCAGTGCGATCCGATCCTCGGCTCCGCGCATTTCAGGACCTCGGTGCAAAAGGGCCTGGAGATCATCGCCGGCCTTCGGGGCCATACCACCGGCTATGCCGTGCCGACCTATGTGATCGACGCCCCCGGGGGCGGCGGCAAGATTCCCATTCTGCCGGAGTACGTCGTGGGCAGAGAAGCAGAGGATCTTATCCTGCGGAACTACGAGGGGCGGATCTTCCGCTACCCCGATTCGGCCGGCGGCCGTGTTTCGCTCGGATCCGAAGCGAATCCGGCAATTCTCTGAGCGGCACGATCGATGAACACGGGTAAAGGTATCGTGGTTCTTCACGGACAGGTACTCGCGGAGTCGGGACCGGATGAGCAGGACGTGCTGACCCAGGTACGGGAGGTCTCCGCCGCCTTGAGCTCTCTGGGGTATGAAACCGCCCCCCTGGCCCTGACCCTGGATCTGGAGACGGCTGCCAGGGAGCTGCGGAGACTGTCCCCCCTCGTGGTATTCAATCTGGTGGAGTCCATCGACGGCCGGGACCGCCTGCTTCATCTGGCCACATCCCTGCTGGACTTTCTCGGCATTCCCTACACCGGATGCGGCAGCGACGGCATGTACCTGGCTTCCAACAAGCTCCTGGCCAAGAGTCTGCTTGCTCAAGCCGGCATGCCGACGCCCCCCTGGATCAGGGCGGAGGAATCCCTGGCCGCAGAACCGGATTTTGCCCCCCCCTACATCGTAAAATCCACATGGGACAACGCCTCTCGAGGGCTGGAGCGGATTTCCGAAAGCAGGCAACAGCTCAGGGAGCATCTGGAGCTCAGGGCCGCAACCGGCGGTCTGGCGGACCTGTTCGTGGAACGCTACGTCGAAGGCAGGGAGTTCAACCTCTCCCTGCTTCAAAGCGGTTCCCGGGCCGAGGTGCTTCCCGAGGCGGAGATGCTCTTCGTGGACTACCCGCCCGAGATGCCCCGGATCGTCGGCTACGCAGCCAAGTGGGACCCGACATCATTCGAGTATACCCACACGGTTCGCAGGTTCGATTTCGGCGAGGAGGAACGGCGGCTGATCGAGGGACTGCGTGAGCTCGCCCTCGACAGCTGGCATCGGTTGCGGATCGGCGGTTATGCCAGGGTGGATTTTCGGGTCGACGACCAGGGCAGCCCGTGGATCCTGGAGGTGAATCCCAATCCCTGCCTCTCGGCGGATGCCGGACTGGCCGCAGCGGCAGCCCGGGCCGGGTACCCGTACCGGGAGCTGGTGCGGCGGATCCTTCAGCCGGTATTGGAGAAGATCCCTTCGAGGAACGCGGCCGGTGTTGCGGCCTCCCTGCTGTCCGGCGATGCGAGGAGACGATCATGAGCGTGTCGATCGCCCCACGTGGGTTCATCATCGGCGGGATTTCCATCCACATACGGGACCAGGTACATCCGGAGGATCCCGTTTCGGTGCGCCGCATCACCGAATCCAGCGGCTTCTTCTCCGTCTCGGAGATCGACGTGGCCGTGGAACTGGTGCAGACAAGGCTGTTGCAGGGTGTACGAAGCGGCTACCATTTCCTGTTCGCGGACGGCGGGTCGCCGATCGGAGCGACGATTGGATACAGCTGTTTCGGACCCATCCCCTGTACTCAGGCCTCCTTCGATCTGTACTGGATAGCGGTGCACGACAGCTTCCGGCGGATAGGTCTGGGAAAGCTGCTGCTTGCCGAAAGTGAAGCCACGATCCGGCAGATGGGAGGAAAGCGGGTGTACGTCGAGACTTCGAGTCGCAGCCAGTACGAACCGACCCGGGTCTTCTACAGCCGTACCGGGTACGTGCAGCAGGCCCTGATTCCGGACTTCTATGCGGCGGGGGACGGGAAAATCATATACGTGAAGGAACTGAAGTGAACATCGCGCTGACCTACGACCTTCGCAGCCATTACCTGCAGCTCGGGTTTTCGCAGGAGCAGACCGCAGAGTTCGACAGTCCGGCCACGATCGAAGCTATCTCCGCGGCTCTCTCCGAGCTGGGCCATATCCCCGTTGAAATCGGGCATGCCCGGGAGCTGGCCCGCCGGCTGGTCGGCGGCGAGCGCTGGGATCTGGTATTCAACATCGCCGAAGGCCTGCACGGTCCGGGCAGGGAAGCTCTGATCCCCGCGCTGCTCGACGCCTACCGCATTCCCTACACCTTCTCCGATCCCTGCGTGATGGCCCTCAGCCTGCACAAGGGCTTCACGAAGAACATCCTGAGGGACTCCGGGCTGGCCACCCCGGATTTCGTCCTGGTCCGGGAGCAGGAGGACATCGATTCCATCGATCTGCCCTATCCCCTGTTCGCGAAACCCGTTGCCGAAGGCACGGGCAAGGGCATCAGCGGCGCTTCCAGGATAGAGACGCCCGCGGATCTGCGGTCCAGCTGCCTCGATCTGCTTTCGCGCTACCGGCAGCCAGTGCTGGTGGAGGAGTACCTGCCGGGCAGGGAGTTCACCGTGGGGATCCTTGGCAGCGGCGGCCGCTCCTCGGTGCTCGGCACCCTGGAGGTCATCATCCGGGCCCAGGGAGAGAAGGGCGTGTACACCTACCTCAACAAGGAGAACTGCGAGGAGCTGGTGGAGTACCGGCCGGTCCGCCGTGGTCGGGCGGGGCAGCCGGCGACGGACGTTGATACGATCACGGGGGTGGAGGAGCTTGCCCTGCGGGCCTGGCGCGTTTTGGGCTGCCGGGATGCGGGGCGGGTCGATATCCGCCTGGACGGCCTGGGTACCCCTTCGATCCTCGAGTTGAATCCCCTGGCCGGGCTGCACCCGACGCATTCAGATCTGCCCATGATCTCCGCCGCGGCAGGGATGGGCTACCGGGAGCTGATCGGGCGGATCGTGGCTTCGGCCATGGAACGGGTCGAGCCTCAGGAGGCGCAGTCGTCGGGACCCGCCCCCCGGCAAGCGGGTCGGTCCATCCAGACGGCCCCGGCCTTCAGCAAATAGTCGGTTTCCCCTGACAGCCGGCAGCGCTCCGGCACCTGCAGCATATTCAGGATTGATCCCGGTCGAGAACTCCGTGTATGATGCGAGGGTTGTCGAAGCTCTACCTGCAAGGAGTTGCCGATGCCTGAAATGGTCCTTCTGGGTGACGAAGCCCTGGCCATGGGAGCGATAGATGCCGGAATCTCGGCGGCCTACGCCTACCCGGGTACCCCCTCTTCGGAGATCATGGAGTACCTGCAGGCGGTAAGGCCGAAATACGGGGATTACGTGGCCGAGTGGTGTTCCAATGAGAAGACGGCTTACGAGGAGGCGGTGGGGGTTTCCCTGGTCGGGCGCCGGGCTCTGGTCAGCATGAAGCACGTCGGGCTGAACGTGGCCGCTGATCCGTTCATCAACTCGGCACTGCTCGCCATCCACGGCGGGCTGGTTCTGGCCGTGGCCGACGATCCGGGCATGCACTCCTCCCAGAACGAGCAGGACAGCCGCTTCTACGCCGATTTCGCCCGCATCATCTGTCTGGAACCGCGGAGTCAGGCCGAGGCGTACACGATGACCCGGGAAGCCTTCGACCTCTCCGAAGCTTTTCACATACCGGTCATGATCCGCCTGACCACCCGCATCGCCCACTCCCGGGCCGTGGTCGGCACCGGGCAGCGGCGGGCACAGAATCCCGTGAACAAATCCGCCGAAAAGGCCGGCTGGATGCTGCTGCCGGCTACGGCCCGCAAGCTCTGGGCCGAGCTCCTGTCCGCCCAGGGGCGTTTCCTCGAATACGCCGAGGACTCGCCGTACAACACCCTGGAGCTGAACCGGGATTTCCGCGATTTCGGAGTCATCACGGCGGGCCTGGGCTGGAACTACTATATGGAAAACATCGACGAGCTGCCGGTGAAACCTTCACACCTGCACATCAGCGTGTACCCGATACCGGTCGGCAAGGTCCGCCGGCTGGCCGAAGCGGTGGAGAGGATAGTGGTGATCGAGGAGGGATTCTCCTTCGTGGAGCGGGCCTTGCGGGGGATCCTGCCGACCGGGGTCGGGATCTCGGGCAAGGAGGATGGCGCGCTGCCCCGCACCGGAGAGCTGACCCCGGACAACGTGCGGGGCATCCTGGGCCTGGAACCGAAGAGGGGCATCGAGCTCGCCCCGGTGCAGCCCCCCGCCCGACCGCCGCAGCTGTGCGCCGGCTGCCCTCACCGGGACAGCTACGACGCCCTCAACCAGGCGCTGGCCGGTTTCGAACCCAGGCTGGTCACCTCGGACATCGGCTGCTACACCCTGGGCTACCTGCCCCCGCACCAGGCCATCGAAACCTGCCTCTGCATGGGCGCTTCGGTGGGCATGGCCAAGGGCGCCGCCCAGGCCGGCTTCCATCCCGTGGTGGCGGTGATCGGGGACAGCACCTTCCTGCACTCCGGCATCACCGGGCTGGTGGACGCCGTGGCCTCGGGGGCGAACATGACCCTGCTCATCCTGGACAACAGCACCACGGCCATGACCGGCGGTCAGCCGACCATACTCACCTCCTCGAGACTGGAACAGCTCGTACGCGGCCTGGGGGTGGAGCCCGATCACATCAAGCTGATCGTTCCGCTGAGAAAAGCCACCGAGGAAAACGCACGGATCATCCGTCGGGAGATCGAGTACGACGGGGTTTCGGTGGTCATCGCCCTGAGGGACTGCATCCAGACCCTGAAGCAGAGGAAGAAGAAGGAGGCGGGGGAGTGAGGTACGATGTGATTCTGGCCGGGGTGGGCGGACAGGGGGTGCTGTCCGTGGCGGCGATCATCGCCCGGGGCGCGATGACCGACGGTCTGCTGGTGCGTCAATCCGAGGTCCACGGAATGGCCCAGCGGGGGGGGGCGGTCCAGGCCCATCTTCGTTTATCGGAGCAAAGGATCGTGAGCGACCTGATCGGGAAGGCCAGCGCCGACATGATTCTCAGCATGGAGCCGATCGAGTCCCTCCGCTACCTGGAATACCTGAAGCCGGAGGGCATACTGGTCGCCTCCGCCGACCCGGTGAAGAACATCCCCGACTATCCGCAGCCGGAGGAGATATACGAGCGGATACGCTCCCTGCCCCGCGCCCGGCTGATCGGATCCGCCGAGCTGGCCCAGGCTGCCGGCTCCCCGCGGGCGACCAACATGGTCATGGTGGGCGCGGCTTCCCCCTACCTCCCCGTGGAGGAGGGCAGCCTGCTCGCGGCCATCGAGGCGCTCTTTTCCCGGAAAGGGGAGAAGGTCGTCCGGATCAATCGAAAGGCCTTTCGGATGGGAAGGGAAGCGGTAGCCTCAGCCTCCTGATTCTTTCTCGATCAGCTGTTCCAGCATTTCGGCGGATTTCAGAACCACCACGCGGCAGTTGAGATCCTCGCTCCGATAGCGATCCTTGAGGGGTTTGCAGTCTATGGATCCCATCTGCCGGCGATAGTCCTCGAGAAACTCGGCACACAGCTCTTTCAGACGGGGGGTGTCGTGCCCCTTTTCCCTGGCGAAGATCCTGCCCAGCACCATGATCGCCCCGGTCAGGGCTCCGCAGGTGGATTCTATGCCCATGCCGCCGCCGAAGCCCGCGGCCAGTTTCAGGCACTCCGGATCCAGGCCCAGTCGGTAAACCTCATTGGCGCCGTAGAGGATCGTTTCGGCGCAGTTGAGGTCCTTCTTCTCCATATATCCGTCATTGACCAGCTCGCTCAGACGCATCGACTTCTCCTGTTATGGTTTGTGTCTTTTACCCGTCGTGGATTCGATACTACATTGTCTTGCCGCGACATCCAATAGCGTGGATGGGCAAGAGAACAACGGAGTGGTATAGTAGACCAGACCCGGAGGATCAGAGCGGTGCATGTTTCTCCCGTTTCGAAACGAATCAGCAGGCAGCGGACGCCGGATGAGATCGCGGCGCTGATCATCGGCTCGGACCTTGCCGAGCGGCTGGCGTGAGAACGGGATGGCCGAGCCGGGGTTCAGCGGGCGGGTGAAGCGCCTGATCGCGGATATCCCATCCGGCAGGGTGGCCACCTACGGGCAGATCGCCGCCTGCGCCGGCAACCACCGGGCTTCCAGGCAGGTCGCCTGGCTGCTGCACTCCTCCTCCAGGAAGGACAATCTGCCCTGGCACCGGGTCATCAACAGCCGCGGCGGGATCTCCCTGCCGGTGGGCGGCGGCTTCGAAGAGCAGAAGACGGCTCTGGAGTCGGAGGGGATCATAGTGGACCGGAAGGGCCGGGTCAGCCTGTCCAGGTATCTCTGGAATCCCGGCGGCTGATCAGGCCTGTTGGTACAGACCGGGCCTGTCCCGGCCGGGCCTGTTCCAGCCGAACGGCGAAAAAACGCAGGCCCCGGCCGACGGCATCCGGGTCCGGTTCCCCGTGCTTGGCGTAGTGGGTGATGTACCGCGCCAGCCGTTCGGCCATGCCGGCGAAATCGAAGGCGCGGCTGATCCGGTGGACGCGCTGGAGCGCCGCCGGGCACCCCAGGTAGCGCGTCGCCTCGGCGCTGAGCCTCTCCACGTCCGGGAAATAGCCCCCCACGCCCAGCCGCTCCAGGACCCGCAGGAGCCGGCTCTCCGAGGGCCCGAACTTCTGCGGCGAGAGCAGCGGCCGCCCCACGGCGAGCGTCTCGTAGACGGTGGCCGGTCCTGATTTCCCGACTACGATGTCGGATGCGGCAACGTACAGGGCCATGTCATCCACGAACCCCCGCACGTGCACGCGCCGCATTCCAGCGGCGAGCCGTTCCAGCCGCTCCCGCAGCTCCCTGTTGCGGCCCGCAATGACCACGATCTGCATCCCCTCGTCGTGGCGCTTCAGCGCCTTGATCAGCTGTTCAGGCTCCGCGCCTAACCCTTCTCCGCCGAGGGAGACCAGGCAGGTGGATGCCTCCTCCAGCCCGATGGCCTTTCGAGCCACGGCCTTCGAAGGCGCGTGGATGAAGGCCTGTCTCACCGGATAACCGACCACGTCGATCCTGTCCATGGGAACGCCCAGACGGTGCAGCCGGTGCTGGGATGCCCGGGAAGCGGTGATGAAACGCTCGGTGTCCGGCGCGGCCCACAAAGCGTTGGCGTTCCGCGTGGAAGTTTCGAAGGTCACCACCGGCACCTGCAACCCGAACTTCCGCTGCGCCTGGGTCAATCCGAGGGTGAGAGGCCCGTGGTTCACGATCACCAGGTCCGGTCGCGGAGGTCGGGAGAGCCTGCGCGCCGCCCGGCGGGAGAAGCTGCGCAGCATGAGCTTCTGGACGGGGACCGATATCTGCGGCAGGGCGTCTATCACCCCTTGCACGAGCCATATGGACCAGGGGTGCTGAAGAGCGAGGCGCCAAAGCGCCTTGTGCCTGCGGTCGAGATCGCGGAAACCGTATTCGACCATGATCTCCGATATCTCCAGCCGGTACCGCCCCGGATAGTGCGTCTCTATCGCCTCCTTCATCGCCTGGGCCGTGCTCACGTGCGAGCCGCCGGCGGCCACGGTGGCGAAGAGAATGCAGGGTCTGTCGTCGGTTCCGTTCATACGATGCGGGCCTGGGTTCCGGTTTCGACCAGCCCGATCTCCACCTCCTGGAGGTCGGAAAGAACCCGCCGCACCTCGTCCTTGCGGCCGTCGGGACAGCAGACGATGACGAACGCACTGATCTTCCCCCCCGGAAGCTGGGCGAAAGCGCCCACGCTCCTGACCCGGGCGGTCACGTCCAGGACGAAGTCGTTCACGAAGTTGCCCGGAAGCTTCTGCTTGAGCTCCTGCTGCTCTCCGATGATCGCAGCCGCCCGCTGGATGTCTCCGTCGCGAAACGCCCGCTCCAGCTCGTAGCCGATCTCCCGGATCCGGTGCATGTGGGGGTAGACGGTGTGCATCCGGTTCCCGAGCGCGACCAGCGAGGGTCTGCTCTGGTTGTGCACGCCGCTGTAGAAGAACATGAGGGAGTCGGCGAAGCGCCTCTTCATGTCGGCGCCCGCCTGAAGCGGGCGGCTGGTGATGCCGCTGGATGTGTATTCGATGAGCCGCAGACCTCCGAGCGTGCAGATGGCCGGATCGTGGTAGCCTGAGGCACCCTGGAGGATGTCGACCTCTACGTGGGCCGCCTCCTGCAGCAACGCGTACCGCTCGATCCTCTCCCCCTTCAGCGCATGGAGCGCATGAAGGATCCCGACGGTCACGGCGCCCGAGGAGCCGAGGCCGCAGGCAGCGTACAGGTCCACCATGATCGCGATTTCGAGCGGCACGCCGTCCATACCGGTCAGCTTGATCGATTCACGGATAAGGTCGTGCCGGATCTGCCCGGCCTGCGAAACCCGTTCCAGCACGTCGAGATAACGCAGGTTGTAGCAGGGCTCGTGATTTCGCTTGGCGGCCACGTACACGTACCTGTCGATCGTGCAGCTCACGGTCACCCCTCCGAACCTGTGAGCATAGGACTTGAGATCCGTAAGGCCCCCGGCGAAGGGCGCCCTCAGCGGTGTCTTGGAAACGGCCAACCTTCCCATTGGGATGCTCATTTTCCATGCTCCGGCTGCGTTTCTTCCTGCAATCGCCTAACCACTTCGCGCAGGTTCTCCTCCAGGGAGGGCTCGGTAGCGCCCAGGTGGATCCACTGATCGGTGAGCACGGCGTGCATCTCCGTTCCCTGCTCGAGCAGGTGCTGCAGGTTCAGCAGCATGCGCTGCTCGTCCGTGCTGGAGCCGCCGATTCTGCCGAGAACCCCGGGTCCGAGCTTCCACAGGCCGACGTCGTACAGGTCTCCGCCGCCCTTCCAGCAGCGCACGACCCGGTCGCCCTCGGTTTCCACGACGATGTTGCGGTTCTCGGGTACCACGTCTCCCCGCTCCCGGAGGCAGAGTTTCAGCGTGAGGACATTGGGGCAGGGGTGCGACAGTACATCCCGGAAAGCGCGCGCCGGAACGTACAGATCGCCCAACCAGATGACCGCCGGGCTGGTGAACCCGAATGCCCGCTGTGCCACCGCCACCGCGTGCGCCGTGCCGAGCGGTTCACTCTGAGCCACGTAGCGGACCGGGATACCCTCGTAGGAATCCCCGAAATACGACACGATCTGTTCGGCGTGGCAGCCCACGACGAAAGTCAGGCGGTCCTCCCCCTCACCGTCCCGCGGCAGATTCCGGAGGCTGTACTCCATGAAGGGATACGGGCCCACCGGGTACATGCATTTCTGCAGGTACCTGTCCAGGGAGGCAAAGCGCGTCCCCTTTCCCGCGGCCAGGCAGACGAAATCCATGCGAGATCATAGCACATAAGCGGGAAACAAGGCCACTTACGGACAGGAGCTTGCCGGCGGTTGGACCGGAGGTTACAATAGGAGACGGTGCCGGCGCAGCCGGCGGGAACCGCTTCTCTTCGATCCCTGCTGTCTGCGCACCGAAAGCTATGATCGCGAAGAAGAAGGACTTCCATTCGGAAATCGATTTCATCCTCCGCGTTGCCGGTGAGGGAGGGGAGGGGGTGATCAGCTGCGGAGAGCTGTTCGCCAGAGCGGCTGCCCGCACCGAGTATCACGTGTTCACCTTCCTGACCTACCCGGCGGAGATGCGCGGCGGATTCGCCATGGTCCAGATCCGGGTTAGAGACTGGACGATCTACTCACTGGGAAGCAGGCTGGACTGCCTGGTGGCGTTCAATCAACCCGCCCTGGAGCGCACGATCAGGGATCTGAAACCCTCGGGCACCCTCATCTATGATCCCGGGACCGTTCAGCTTCCAGACGGGCTCGAAACCTCGGTCCTGTCTCTGCCCCTCACCGATCTATCGAAACAGGCTACCGGCAGCGCCCTGGGCAAAAACATCGTGGCCCTGGGCGCCCTGGGCTATCTGGTGGAGATGGATCAGGGTATTCTCGCGGAGCTGGTGCGGGATCGATTCGCGGCCAAAGGCGCGGAAGTCGTAAAGAGGAACCTGGCGGCTCTGAGCTGCGGCTACGACTACGCCGCCGGCCAGGGCTGGCCGCGGATTCTGCTCATGGCGGACCTGAAGCCCAAGGGGCCCCAGTACATGATGCTGTCGGGAAACGAGGCGATCGCCCTGGGAGCCCTGGTGGCGGGCTGTCGTTTCGCCGCCAGCTACCCGATCACGCCGGCCACCCCGATCTTCGAGACCCTGACCCGGTTGTTCCCCCTGGTGGACGGCCGGGCCGTGCAGATGGAGGATGAGATCGCCGCGGTGTCCGCGGCCATCGGCGCCTCCTTCGCCGGCCAGAAGGCGCTCACCTCCACCTCGGGACCGGGTCTGCAGCTGATGACCGAACAGCTCAATCTGGCCTCGATGATCGAGGTCCCGCTGGTGGTGGTGGATGTACAGAGGGGCGGACCCAGCACCGGGCTTCCCACGAAGACCGAGCAGTCGGACCTGAACCTGGCCGTCTACGGGGTCTCGGGGGAGAGTCCCCGCATCGTTCTGGCCCCCACCTCGGTGGAGGACAGCTTCTATCAGACGATCCGGGCCTTCAACCTGGCCGAACGCTATCAGCTTCCGGTGATCATGCTCACCGATCAGTCGATCGGCCTGCGCAAGGCCACGGTGCAGATGCCCGACCTGTCCCAGATCATCCGCCTGGACAGCCACGTCGCCAGGACCAAGGTGAAGATACCGCGGCCGGAGTTCATCAATCTGATCGACCGGGCCGAGCCCAAGGCCAAAGACCTGGAGGATTACCGGCGATTCCGCATCACCGCCGACGGCGTCTCCCCGATCGCCCGGCCGGGCACGCCGGACGGCCAGTACCTGGCCACAGGACTGGAACACACCGAAAGAGGCTATCCCGATTACTCCCCGGAGAATCACCTGCAGATGAGCCGCAAGCGCTTTCGCAAGATGGAGGTCATCGCCCGTTCCTTCGATACCAACCCGATCGAGATCTGGGGCCGTTCCGACGCCAAGATCGGCATCATGGGCTGGGGTTCGACCGCCGGGGCCATCCGGGAGGCCCGCTGCCTGGCCGAGGAGCGGGGCATCTACGTGCGCCACATGCATCCCCACACGCTCTCACCGATGCCGCACCGGCAGATCTCCAATTTCCTGGTGCGCCTGGAGCATCTGATCATCGTGGAGGAAAACTATACCGGCCAGTTCGCCCACCACATCAAGGCCCACTTCGGCGTCAAGGCGATCGAGCTGCACAAGTGCGAGGGGATCCCCATCACGCCGGAGGAGATCCTGAGGGGGATCGAGAAAGTAGCGGGAATCATCGATGAGTACAGCATCGCGAAACTATAAACGAAAACAGATCCGGCCCGTGTGGTGTTCCGGCTGCGGCAACTACGGGGTGCTGCGGGCGGTGGAGAAAGCTCTCGAGGAGCTGCAGGTGGCGCCGCAGCAGACCGCCGTGATCTCGGGGATCGGCTGCTCGGGGCGTTTTTCCCACTACCTGAACGTATATGCCCTGCACGGAACCCACGGACGGGCCCTGCCGATCGCCACGGGCGTGAAGACGGCCCGTCCCGACCTGACCGTGCTCGTGGTCGGCGGCGACGGAGACAGCCTGGGCATCGGGGGCGGCCACCTGCCCCACGCGGCACGCAAGAACGTGGATCTGACCTTCCTGATCCTGGACAACAACACCTACGGACTGACCAAGGGGCAGTCTTCCCCCACCACGCCGTGGGGCTGCCTGACCAAGACCGCTCCCTACGGTTCCCCCGAGGATGCGCTGGAGGTGCTGCCCATCCTGCTGGCCTACGACGCCTCCTTCGTGGCCCGGGCGAGCAGCGTGCAGATCGAGCAGATGGCCCGGATCATCACGGAGGCGATACGCCACCCGGGATTCGCGGTCCTGCACATCCTCACCCCCTGCGTCACCTACCCGGTGCTCGCCTGGAGGCAGTTGCGGGAGCGGCTGCGGCCGCTGCCGGAGGATCATCGGCCCGGAGACAGGGCTGCGGCCCTGCAGCTTGCCTGCAGCCGCGATCCGCTGTACACGGGGATCTTCTACCGCGTGGAAAAACCGACCCTGGATGAACGGCTGCAGCAGCTCCATCAGAGCGCCCTCAGGCGCTACAGCTCCAACGGAAAGACTCCCTCCATACCCTCGATCATGGAGCGTTACCTGTAGGCGGCGCTGGTGGCAAGGGAAGAAGTTTTCTATTATATTAGTGTCGCTTTTTGTCGCAGGCGACGGAACCCGCGGGGTTCTTGAAAGCGGGGAGCGGCAAAAACCAGGAGTTGTTGCATCATGGTTGAGATCATCATCGGCGTTGCGATTATCCTGTTCTGCCTGGGCGCGGCTTCGGTTCTGGTGT
>JAFGQJ010000368.1 GCA_016935715.1 Spirochaetales bacterium | reverse complement strand
CCTGTGGAAGGAAGTGTTCGGATAGGAGCCTGCCGTCCCCACTGGTGCACGGCTCGATTTTCGTCTATTCTGGCTAGCGATGGAAGTTGACTCCAGGCGGCGCCTGTCGGAGCTGGTCAGGCAGTACAAAACCGACAACGACATCTACCACGACCTGATGCAGTTCCGCGTGCGGGAAATCCTGCTGGTCGCCACGATCTACGACGCCTTCATTCTCGAGGAGGAGGACAAGCTCACCGAGAAGATCTTCGGGGAGTACCACCAGCTCAACCTGTCCACCGCGCCCCGAATCACCAGCGTCTCGTTCGGCGAGGAGGCGATGGAGATTCTGCAGCGGCGCTCCTTCGACATGGTGATCCTGACCATGCGCATCGACGAGATCAGCCCCTTCGAGCTGAGCAGGCGCATCCGGGAGCTCAATCCCGACATTCCCATTCTGCTGCTCCTGAACGACAACACGGAGATCGCCCTTATCGCCGAGAAGAGGGACCGCCTCAATTACCTGGACAAGGTGTTCGTATGGAACGGGGACTCGAAGATCTTCCTGGCCATGATCAAATACATCGAGGACAAGATCAATGTGGTAAAGGACACCAGGATCGGCCTGGTGCGGGTGATCCTGCTGGTCGAAGATTCGATCCGATACTACTCCCGGTACCTCCCGCTTCTGTACACCGAGATCATGAAGCAGACGCAGCGGATCATCAGCGACGAACAACTGGTGGACATGAAGAAGCTGCTGCGCATGCGGGCACGGCCCAAGGTGCTGATGGCGGAGAGCTTCGAAGAGGCTCAGGGCATCATCGAGGAGTACGAGGACTACCTGCTCTGCCTGATTACGGATATGCGGTTCCCCGTGCAGGGAAAGCGGGATGAGGAGGCGGGGGCCAAGCTGATCGAATTCGTGCGCCGGCAGGTGCCGGACCTGGCCATCCTGCTGCAATCCGCCGAAGCGCAAGCGGCCGAGAAGGCCCGGGAACTGAACGCGAGCTACATCAACAAAACCTCGGAAAACCTGTCCATGGAGCTGACGGAGTTCGTGTTCCGCTATCTCGGTTTCGGGGATTTCGTGTTCCGCAATCGCAGGGGCGAGCCGATCGGGCGGGCGCGCAGCATGGAGGAGTTCAAGGATCTGCTGTTCACGGTGCCGGACGAATCTCTCGTGTATCACGCCAACCGGAATCATTTTTCCGGATGGCTCATGGCCCGCGGAGAGATCCAGATCGCCAAAGAGCTGCAGCCCGTGAAGGTCAGCGATTTTGCCTCCACCGCCGGATTGAGACAGCACCTGCTGGAGGTCCACGAACAGGTGCGGCAGAACAAGACCCGCGGCCAGGTGGTGCCCTTCGACGAATCACTGCTGGACGATGTGCACCACCTCCTGCGCCTCGGAGAGGGATCGCTGGGCGGAAAAGGCCGGGGCATGGCCTTCCTCCATCTGATGATCGAAAACTGCGACCTCAATGCGCTGGTCCCGGGGGTCAATATCCGCATCCCCCATACCGCGGTGATCGGCACGGAGGAGTACGACTTCTTCGTCGAGCAGAACGGGCTGAGGGAGCTTTTCACCCAGACGGTTGCCTACCGGGAGGTGAAGGAGCGCTTCCTGGCGGGAGACCTGTCCCCGGGATTGCGGAACAAGCTCCGGCGCTACCTGAAATACTCCGACCGGCCGCTGTCGGTGCGTTCTTCCGGAATGTTCGAGGATTCCCTGTCCCAGCCCTTCGCCGGCATCTACGATACGTTTCTGCTGCCCAACAACCACTCGGACTTCGATGTTCGGCTGCAGCATCTGGAGGAGGCGGTCAAGCTGGTCTACGCCTCGATCCTGTCGGATTTCGCCCGGGCCTATTTCGACGCCATCAATTACAAAACGGACGAGGAAAAGATGGCGGTGCTGATCCAGGAGGTGGTGGGAGCCAGGCACGGTCGGTACTACTATCCCCACTTCTCCGGAGTGGCCCAATCGTACAACTACTACCCGGTGGCCTATCTCAAGCCGGAGGATGGGATCGCCGTGATCGGCATCGGCCTTGGGAAGTACGTGATCGACGGGGAGAAAGCCTTCCGCTTCTGTCCGCACTATCCCAAAATCGATTTCGTTTCTCCGGAGGAAAGCCGCGAGTACAGCCAGCAGGAGTACTACGGAATCGACATGATGGACGATCATGTGAATCTGATCGAAGGGGATGACGCCACCCTGAGCCGGCTGCCCATCGGCGAGGCGCAGGAGCAGGGCGTCCTGCGCTACTGCGCATCCACCTGGGACGCCCAAAACAACCGCATCCAGGTGGGATCCGATCTGAAGGGCCCGCCGGTGATCAACTTCGCCTATATATTGAAATACGACTATTTCCCCCTGGCGCGGGTGTTGGAAGTCGTGCTCGGGTTCGTCAAAGAAGCCATGGGGACACCGGTGGAAATAGAGTTTGCAGCGGATCTCACGCCCTCGGCGAACGGAAGGCCGAACTTCTACGTTCTGCAGATCAAACCACTTCTCGGTGATCTGGAGGAATACAACCTGGATCTGTCGAAGATCGATCGGAAGCAACTGGTCCTCTATTCCGAGAGGGCAATGGGAAACGGACGGATCGACGGACTCCGGGATATCATCTTTGCCGACCCGCAGCGCTTCGACAAGGCGTGCACACTAGAGATGACCCGGGAGCTGGAGCAGCTGAACAACATGCTGAAGCGGGAAGACCGGCACTACGTTCTCATCGGTCCCGGCCGTTGGGGCAGCCGGGATCCGTGGCTGGGGATTCCGGTGAACTGGAACCACATCTCCAATGTCAAAGTCATCGTGGAGGCGGAGCTTCCCGATTTCAAGGTGGACCCGTCTCTGGGATCCCACTTCTTCCACAACGTGACCTCGATGAATATCGGCTACTTCGATATCCCCTGCAACTCCGGGGCCAACTTCATCGCCTGGCAGTGGCTGCGTTCGCATCCGGCCTCCCACAGGACGGAGCATTTCCTCCATCTGCGGTTCGAAAACCCTCTGGTCGTGAAAATGGACGGGCGGAAGCGGATATCGGTAATTTTCAAACCCTCGGAGCAGCGGGGGGCGGCGCAGTCGTGAAGCTCGTCAACAGGATTTTTTTCAGCGTCTCCGGTTTGACCATCTTCTTGACTCTGGCCAGCACGACCATGGGTACGATGCTGATCTCCGATGCGGTGCGCTCGGAGGCGATCAGCCGCGTCGAGCTGGGCTTGAAAGAGGCTCGCGCACAGCTCGAAGACAGGCTCAACGACCTGAGTTTCCTGGCTCAATTGCACTCCGAGGGATTGCAGGAACGTGTGGAAACGAAAGTGGAACCGGATATCGCCCTGCTGTTCCCGGCGGGGTTCCCCCCGTCGCTGACCCGCCTGGGCCTGGTCTCCGGGCAGTCCCAGCGGGGCATGATCCGACTGTCGCCGGAAGTTCTCTATCAAATCGGCTACAATCCCGTCGATCCCCAGACTGCCCCTTCATGCCAGGGCGGTGACTATCTCTGCCTGTTCGCAACCCGCCGTGGCAGTCAGGGGCAATCCCTCGTAGCCACCGTGTTGAACGGAAACATCGAGCTGGTCCGGGGGATACAGAGGGTCCTGTTCGGCGACGACCTGTACAGGGACAAGCCCTTCGGCACCGTCACCGTGTTCTGCGGGGATTTGCGGGTTGCTACGACCGTGCTGGGTCCCGAGGGGCGAATCGCCGTCGGCACCCGGGTTTCCGAGGAGGTCCGCCGGAAGGTGCTGGAAGAAGGGGAGGTGTGGCTGCGGCGCGCCTTCGTCGTGGACGAGTGGTACCTGTCCGCCTACGAACCGCTCCACGGTCCCCGGGATGAGCACATCGGCATCCTCTACGTCGGCGTGCTGGAACGCAAATACACCGACATCCGCAACCGGGCCGTCACCTTCCTCTCGGCGCTGATCTTCCCCACCCTCGGCCTGGTTCTGCTGGCAGCCTTCCTCATAGCCCGGAGCACCGTGAAACCCCTGGCGCATCTGGCCGATGTGTCGGCCCAGATCCGTCTGGGCCGCTTCGACGCCGTCGACATTCCCTCCAAGGGCGCCCAGGAGGTGCGCGTGCTGTCCGAGGCGTTCAATCGCATGAAGGAGGCGATCCGGGAGAGGGAACAGCGGCTGAAGCTGCAGAACGTCGAGCTGGAGGCGGCCAACAAGGATTACCAGGAGCTGCTGAGCTTCGTGACCCACGAGCTGAACAATTCGATAGGCGCGCTGATGCTCAACGTTTCCCTCCTTGCCGAGGACACCGAGCAGAATCTTACGCAGGAGGATCGGGAGATTCTGGACCAGGTCGTTCGGGACGTAGAGCGATTCAGGGATATGGTCAAGAACTATCTCAACCTTTCCAGGCTGGAGAAGGGGACCATGCGCTACAGTCCCGCGATACTGGATGTCCGTCACGACGTCATCGAACCGGTTTTGGAGCGGCTGTATCGCTGGATCGCGCACAGCCGTCTCGACATCCGCTGGGACTGGCCCGGGGAGGTAAAGGTGCACGCCGACGCGGCTCTGCTGGACATCGTCTACAGCAATTTCATCGTCAACGCCTTGAAGTACGGGAAGCACTGGCTGGAGTTCTCGGCCCGGGGCGAGGGGGATTGGTGGATCCTGGCCGTGGGCAACGGCGGAACGCCGATTCCGGAGAAGAAGATACCGCTGCTGTTCAAGAAATTCTCCCGCCTGGTCGGTTCGAGCGACGGAGCCGGTCTGGGTTTGTACCTGGTGCGGAAAATCGTGGAGCAGCATGGGGGTGAGGTCTGGTGCGAGTCGATCACGGAAGATGGTGATAATCCCGAGCCGGGCACCCGCTTTCTCATGAGGCTGCCCGCCGCGCAAACCGGCGGACAGTGAGGCAGGTCCGGTTCTCACGGGCAGCCGCCCCGGCAGGGGCTTACGCGACTTTCGGGGAATTGGGGCGGCAGGCATTCCAGATGATCGCGGCCGCGACCAGAAACAGAAAGCGTTCCAGCTTGAGCATCTGGGGATCCAGCAGCGCTGCGGACAGCCAACCGCCGATGCCCGTGTTCGAGACAGCGATCCCGGCGGTTTCCAGCAGCTCGACGGCCAGGGCCGAGAATTGAGAACGGTTTCTCTGGGGGAGCCGGGCAAGCAGCTCCTCCAGCAGCCCTTTGGGCACCCGGGGTGATTCGGCAACGGCCACGGCATCGCCCAGCATAGCGATTCCCGTTCCAGCGCTCTCCAAAAACTCGACATAAATCGGATAGAACCACTCGCCGAAACCCAGGATTCCCGCCATCGAAAGGATCAGCTCATCCCGAACGTAGGGCTGCATTTTCAACCCGATTTTGCTGATCAGCAGGGGGATCGCCTCCACGTCTCTGAACAGCTCCAGCGAGCTGGCCGCGTGGATGATGACCCTGGGGTTGGGCGTCTGTTCCAGTTTCGCCCGTATCTTCTGGAGGCTGGGCCTGTCCTCCAGCCTGGCCAGGGCCACCATCGACTTCCCCTGCAGGAAATAATCCTTGGATTCCAGGCTGTTGCGCAGCACAGGGATCCCCTCCCGGATCTGCCTGTTGCCCAGGATATCGGCGGCCATGTAAGCGGTGGTGTAGGAGTGATTCTTGACCTCGGAGATGAGGGCTTGAACAGCGTTGTGGTTCAAAGGCAGATCCGCGAGCGCCTGCAGAGCCTCTGCCCGTATCGTGAAGCGGGGAGAACGCAGCCGTGACAGCACGTCTTCCAGGGACAGTCCCGATTGTGCCTCTCCCATGGCCCGCAGGGTCTGTTTTTCCTCGGCAACGCTCTGAACCCGCTTGAGCCGGTGGGTCAGGCTGATGGCCCTCAGGTCCCGGGGTGACAGGATCACGGCCATGGCATCCCGGATCGGATAGGCGCCGAGGTTTTCCATGGCGTTGACGAACAGCAGCGCCAGAACCGAGAGAACGGCCAACCCTCCGAAATAAAGCTGGAACACCCGCGTCTGCAGCTCCAGGCCCGATCCCGCCAGAGAGGAGCCGGCCAGCCAGCTCTCCATGCCTTCGAGGATTACACCTCCGAGAATCGAGCCGAGGGCTCCGGCCACGCCGAGGGTCATGTAGAAGATCACCCCCAGATCCAGGCGATCCTCGGCCTTGATCGCCCCGAGGAAGTAGTTTTGTCCGGCGTTCAGGATGCCGAACTGTCCCATGTTGAAGAACAGCAGCACGAGAGAGGCGAAGATCCAAATGCCCAACTGCCCGCTCACCGGAGGAGAGACGACCATGGGAATGAGAACCAGGGTCACCACGGCCACGAAGAGGAAAAACAGGGGCTTGGCGCCGATCTTGTCGATGAGGAATCCGCTGGCCAGAGCCATCAGCACGGCGCCGGCGCTGCCGAATACGAGGAAGAACAGGATCACGTTGTCCGGCTGCTGGTAGGCGCGTTTGAAGTACACGACCAGGAAAGGCGCCACCATGTAGATCAGCAGGGTGGTGAAGAAGTACAGGATGATGAAGATGCGGAAGCTCCGTTGAGCAAAGGCGTCCGTGAAACCACGGAGGAGATGGCGCTTGCGGGGCCGTTCGGGTCGCGGGGGCTCGGGGAAACGGAACACGATCGAGGCGGCGATCAGTCCGGTGGCGATGCCCGCCAGGATGAACAGGGAGTAGACGTACAGAGGAGCGCTGCGACCCAGGACCAGGGCCATGCCCACCGCCAGGGTCAGGGTAACCGAGTGCTGTATCGCCTGGACGCGGGACAGGAACGCGCCCCGGTCCTTTTCCGCGGCGATCTCCCCGAGGATCGGATTGTAGGCTGCCATCGCCGTTCCCCTGGCGGCATTGAATCCCAGGACGCTGAAGATGATGAGCAGGTACGCCAGGTCGGTGTGCTGCACTGCGGCGAGAAACGGGGATGCCAGGATGGGCAGCATGAGCAGATAGCGGAGCAACCAGAACCGCCCCATGAGGGGAACGAGCCTCCACCCGGCGGCGATCCTTCGGCCCACGAACAGAAACAGGTAGGCGCTGTACATGAAGGAGGAGAGAAGCCCGACCAGGAAGTTGCCTCCCCCCAGGCGCAGAACGTACAGGGTGATGATGTTCCCGCTGAGCAGGGTGAAGGAGATCGTGTTCAGGATCGCAAACAGGACGAACAGACCCCTGACCCGGCCGAGCTCTCCGGGGCTCAATGCTGGTTTCCTCATCTGAGTGGGAATCCTGTTCCGCCCGGGAGCATGGGCACAGAGCGCTTCACCGGTTTTCCGTGCTGCGGCGCAGCTTCCGGGAATGCTCGTACAGCTCCTCCAGGCTCAGGGCCTTCAGGTATACCATTCCCCGGGTGGCGCGGATCAGGGCGCTGGGATGCTCGTTGAAAAACTCCCGGCCCAGACAGGTCTTCAGGGTCTGGTACTGGCTGACCTGGATCTTCTGAGCCAGCTCGGAGAAAGGCCCGTCATGCTCGTAGCTCGGGAAGGAGGCGGACTTCTGGGAGATGAAGGTGTTGCGGAAAGCGCTTTCCTGGAGGGCAAACATGTTCAGGGAAACCGGTACGAAGATGTCCGCTTCGCCGGGATGGAAGCGATACCAGACGTTTCGATAGCCGAGGATCTTCAGATCGTCCCGGCCGGATTTTTCCTGGTGCAGGCGGAGGGCCTCGGTCACGGTCTGAAGAACCTTGTAGTGGGTGTCCGGACCGCTCGCCTCAGGATCCAGGGCAAGGGTGACCACGTCCGGGTTGATCTCTTCCAGCAGCTTCACGACAGGCGCCACGTCCCGGTCGATCGTAGGCTCGTCGGTGAAGATTTCCCCCGTGTAGAAGCCCAGGCGGAGGTGGCGCACCGATTCGCCGCTCCAGCCGAAGTATCCCCAGAGACAGTCCGCCTCCCACTCCCGGCACATGCCTTTCAGCTGCTGGATGTAGGGGAGGTCTTTTTTCCCGGGGTACTGGGTTTCGAAGTAGTTGATCAGCTCCTCGATCCGATCCTCGAGGCTCTGGCGGTCCCGTTCCTCGTAGAGCTCCACGAGGTTCCTGTACAGCCGCCGCATCTCCCCGTCGTCCTTCATGGAGCGTGATCCGGCGGCCACCCCGTCCAGATACTGCCAGACGTCCCGGTTGCGGAAGATGCGGTTGCCCGGTTCGAAGTAGCCGGACAGCTCCAGATCCTCAAAGGCGGGAGAGTGCAGAAGGCTATCGAGCTTCCTGCACTGTCTGAGCATGAACTGGTTGGTCACCGCAGTGAATCCGCTGGTCAGGGTGGCAAAGTAGTGCCGCGTCGAATGGTCCCGGATGTGGCGCACGATGAACGGCAGGTAGCCCAGCATCAGATCATCGTGATGGGGTTCGGTATGCAGGAACACCCTCTTCTCCATGGTACGGGTGCCCGCGTCGATCTTGGCCTTGAGGCTGTCCTTCACGCGGGAGCAGATTTCCCGCGCGGAGCCGAGCCCGCACTCCAGCAGCCTGGCGGTGAACGGACAGCTGCGGAAATCCTCGTCCTCCAGCGCGTCGATCCTCTTCCTGCTGCTCACCGACAGATCGATTACCGCCCGTTCGGTCTGCTCGTCCGTCGGGCAGGGGGAGGCGAGCAGCTCCGCCAGCCGCCGGGCATGCAGATCCCCGGCGGCCCCCCGGGTCAGGTAGAAGCGGGCTGAGCGTAGAGTGCGCAGGGCGCTGGCAGGGAAGCGAACGTGCCGCTCGGCCTGGACCGCCTCGGCCACCACCGGAGCTTTGGCTGCGCCGGCGGCCATGATGAGGGCCACGCAATCGCGGTTGAAGGTGATGGTGGCCAGGCCGATGGTTATCACGAGGCGCTTCCTGGCCACTTCGATTCCGCCGAGATCCCCGGCCGCGGCCGCCTGGGTTTCATAATTGATGGTGCTCAGGCGGGTTGTGGAGTACAGGTCCGATCCGCGGACATTGAAGCCGATGTGTCCGTCCGGGCCGATTCCCCCGAGAAAAAAACCGATCCCCCCGAGCTCTCGGATGCGGTCTTCGTATTCGACGCACCACTGATCGATGCGCTCGATGAGCTCCTTCTGCTGACGCTCGCTCCTGCTGCGGGCCATGCGATGGCGCAGGCTGATGTCCACCTCGTCATCCGTCCAGACCTCCTCCAGAGTCCTGCCTTCGGGAAGGCCGATCCGGCTGCAGTCGATCAGCAGGGCCCGCCCGGGGTCCAGCCCGAAGCCCTCGATGTAGAAGCGATTCACGTAGTAGAAGAAGCTGTTGTGGTGCAGGGGATTGATCGGATAGAACTCATCGATCTGCACGAAATGCAGTCCCGCCAGGTCGCAGCCGCCGGAGGCAACGATGCCGAAATCCTCCAGCTCCTTCCGCACGGCAGCACTGTTCCATCCCTCCCGCAGGCGGGTCACCTCCTTGATGAAATGCTCCGGGGTCTTGCCCGTGGGCAGCGCGATCGCCCCTTCCGGATTGCTCTGCGCCCACTCGATGAAGCGCATCGCCGCCAATGTCCCGAGGGCGGGAAAAGAATCCACGACCACTACCCCGATCTTTTCCGTGGGCGGGTAGAGCAGCTTTTCTCCGGAGCGTTCGAGAACCTTTTGTTCGACCATCGAGCTCAAAGCGTCGATCCTTTCCTGTCTGCTCATTCTACCCCGGCTCGGCCGGGCTCCTCAAGTCGACGCCGCCGCACCGCCGCGCCGCCGCACCACCGGCAAAGCGCACCGCCGCACCGCCGGTGGAGCGTCCGGGCACCGTTGACCAGGGGCTCCGGAACTCTCTACACTCTCTCTGTACCCATGGAAACGATATTGATTTCGGGCGCACGGATCGTCACTCCCTTCGAAGAGCTGGAGGATCGGGATATCCTGCTCGGGAAGGGAAGGATACAGCGGATTTCGACTCCCGGCGGGATCAGGGATTTTCACAGGCGCATAGACGCCGGGGGCAAAATCGTCACCCCCGGGTTCATCGACGTTCACGTCCAGGGGGCGGGGGGAGCCGATGTCCTGGACGGCACCCCCGAAGCACTGGCTGCGATCTCGGCGACCTGCGCCCGCTTCGGGGTGACCGGCTGGCTGGCCACCACCGTGTATCGGCGCGAGGGGGACAACAGTCACCTGGCGGCGGCGGCGCAGGGCTGCACCGGTGACGGCGGCGGGGCGCAGCTCCTGGGCATCCACCTGGAGGGACCTTTCATCGCCGCCGGCAAGCGGGGCATGATCCGGGAGGAATGCCTGGCCCCGGTCGACGACGCCACTATCCAGCGGATCTGGGAGCGTGCCGGGGACCGCCTGCGCATGATGACCATTGCTCCGGAGCTGCCCGGTGCCCTGGAGATGATCGGAACCTTGAGAGACCGGGGTGTGGTGGCATCCTTCGGCCACTCGACGGCGGATTACCGGCAAACCATCTCAGGAATCCAGGCGGGTATCTCCCATGTCACCCACCTGTACAATGCCATGATGCCGATGCACCACCGCCAGCCGGGTCCGATCCCGGCGCTGCTGGAAGCAGATGGAGTGAGCGTCCAGATAATCCCCGACGGCGTACACATCCACCCCGTCATGCTGCGCCTGGCGGCCCGGCACCTGAGCGGCCGACACCCGGGCGGCAACGGTCAAGAGGGCGGTCGCCTGGTCCTGATCTCCGACGGCATGCAGGCCATGGGATTGCCCGACGGCCGCTACACGTACAACGGCCTGGACTACGAGTCGAAGGACGGCACGGCCCGTTACCTGGACGGCACCCTGATAGGCACCTCCCTCGGGATGAGCGAGCTGATCGCGCGCTTCATCCGGCACACCGGCTGCAGCCTGGCTCAGGCCGTGCATGCAGCCTCGTACAATCCGGCCTGCGTCCTGGGAATCCAGGATCGAAAGGGAAGTCTGGCGGAGGGCATGGATGCCGACCTGGTTCTCATGGAGCCGGACCTGCGCGTCTGCATGACCTTCCGGGCCGGACGCTGCGTGTACGGCGGTTAGCGGCAGGTGGAGAGGACCGGCAGCATTGTTCTGCTCTCGGGATTGCCGCCGGACGGCAGGCCCTCGTTCCTTCGGCAGCTCGAGTGCCTGGCGGCGATCTGGCGGAGCCAGGGCCGACGCATCTTCGTCGGCGGACCGGTGTCCTTCGACCAGGAAGCGGATGTCTCCGCGCCGGCAGGGGCGTTTCCCGTCTCGATGGAGCCGCAGTGGCGCCTCCAGGGCTGCAGCGAGAGCGCCCCGACATTCGAAGACCTGTCCAGGAGCACCGATGCCCGGGCGCTGATCGCTCTGGGTTACCCGGACCAGTTCCCCTTCCTGCACGGAGTTCCGGGCTGCGGCCCCGGCGTCGGGCTTCCCTGCTTCCTCTGGTCCCAGTTCTCCCGCGTGCCCCGCGGGGCTCTCCCCGGCTCGCCGACCTACGTTCCCCTGACCGCCAGGACCGCCGCTTTTCTCGAGATGGCAGGATGTGCCAGGATCGGTCCGGTTGTCCCCCACGGGGTGGACACCGGGCTGTTCGCACCGGTCCGTACGACGGAGCGCAGCCCCCTGGATAGGAGCACCGGCTCCGATGCCGCCCTGGTCATAGGGACGGTGGCCAACAATTCCAGACGCAAGCGCTTCGATCTCATCGTCCATTCCTTCGCACTGTTTGCGGCCCGTCATCCCGGCAGCCGTCTGCTGATCAAGACGAACCGTCTGGTTTCTCTCGACGGAGTCGACCTTCCCGCTCTGATCGCGCGCCGCGGTCTGGAGGATCGGGTGCGGATCATCGTGGGGGAGATGAGTGGACCGCAGATGGCGGAGCTGTACAGGCGGATGGATCTTTATCTCAATCTTTCCGAGTGGGAGGGTTTCTGCATCCCCGTGATCGAAGCCATGGCCTGCGGCGTTCCCGTCGTGAGCCAGAGGATGCAGGGCCCCGGAGAGATCCTGCCCTACGCGGACACGCTGGCAGCGGGCGGCAGGATCCGGGAGGAGGAGGGGACCGTCCTGCACGAAGCGGATCCCCAGGCGGTCTGCGCGGTGCTCACGGCGCTGGCCGGTGACGCCGTTCTGCGCGCGCATTTGAGCCTTGAGGGGAGGAAAGCCGCGGTGTCAGTCTACGATATCCGCCGGGTCGCGGCGCTATGGACGGCCCTGCTGCAGGAAACCGCCGAATGAGGGTCTTTCGGCTGCCGGGGGACT
>JAFGQJ010000010.1 GCA_016935715.1 Spirochaetales bacterium | reverse complement strand
TCGGCCCTGGTCCTGGACAACCGAAGCGGCGAGATCCTGGCCTGGGTCGGCTCCCAGGATTTCTTCGATGAGGCGAACGGAGGCCAGATAGACGGGGTGAGGCTGAAGAGCTCCAGCGGCTCGACCCTCAAACCCTTTCTCTACGCCACGGCCCTGGAAAGGGGATTCACCGCCTCCACCCTGCTGCCCGACCTCGACCTGACCTTCGGGGCGCAGGAGAGCTATCGGCCGGAGAATTTCGACCGCCGCAGCCGCGGCCCGGTGCGCCTGCGCACCGCTCTGGCCAGCTCCCTGAACGTGCCGGCGGTGTACGTATTGTCTCAGGTCGGACTGGCTGATTTCCTGGCGACCCTGCGCGAGCTGGGCTTCGGCATACCCGAGGATGCGGCGGCCCGGGCTGGTCTGGGGGCGGCGGTGGGCAATCTGGAGGTGAGCCTCCTGGAGCTGGCCGGGGCATTCAGCGTGTTTCCCAACGGGGGTTTCCTGCGCGGGCTTCGCGTGATCCGGGAGCTGGAGAGCGCGGACGGCCTTCGGATCCCGGCCGGCGGGCGGGAGACGGGGAACGAAGCAGGGGGCAAGCGGGTGTTCGGCGAGCAGGCCGCCTGGCTGATCGCCGACATCCTGGCGGATCCGGCCGCCAGGGCCCCGGGCTTCGGCACCAGATCCCGCTTCAATACGAGCTTTCCGGCGCTGTTCAAATCCGGGACGGCCAGTGAATATACCAGCCTGTGGTGTATCGGTGCTCTGCCCGAGTATACGGTCGGGGTGTGGGCGGGGAACTTCGACGGCCGTCCGGCTTTCGGCGCGACCGGGAGCTCCCTGCCCGCCGAGGTTGCAGTGCGCGTCCTGCAGCAGCTCGAAGCGGGGGCGGGGGAGGGAGCGGTCCCGACTGGGGAGATCCTGCCCGCGCAGGGCCCTCCCCACGGGATGGCCGAGGTCCGGATCTGCGCCCTGAGCGGGTACCGCGCCTCTCCGAGCTGCCCGGCGACGCGGCAGGAATACTTCCTCAGCGGATCCGTCCCACGGCAGATCTGTCCCGTCCATGGAGGGGGAGGGAGCATGGAGGAGCTGCTGCCGCAGCTCTTCCTCGGCCAGGGGCGGGCTCCCAGAATCCTGTTTCCCAGAGACAGGATGGTCTTCTACCGGGAGGCGGAAGCCGAGGCAGGCAGCCAGGCGATCCCGTGTTGGATCGTCGCCGACCCGCAGGACCGGATCACCGTGGAGCTGAACGGAACAGTTCTGGCTTCGGCTGATTCGAGCTGGCTGCTTCCCGTCGAGCCGGGCAGCTACCACCTGGAGGTGAGGGGAAAGTTTGGCCGGGAGGCGGTGAGCTACTCGGTGCGCTGATCGTCCAGCCTGAGCCGGGGGTCCCCCCCCGGCTTTCCCTGAGATTGCGCTCTCCCCGTGTTTGCCGTATAAATGGAAGAACTGGTCATGGCACGGACCAAGATTTCATCAGGAGGGCAGCATGCCGTACGTTTACAGAATCGCGGCCGGAGCGTCGGAGGATCGGCTGGAAAAGCTCATCGAGAGCCGCCTCCGACCGGGGGCGGACAAGGAGGCCATCGACCGGCGGATCTGGGACCTCTTCGGCGAGAGCTGGGCGGTCATGTTCACGGATCTGGCCGGATTCTCCCGGAGGGTGGCTGAGTTCGGGATCATCCATTTCCTCCAGATCATCCATGAATCCCAGCGGATCCTGGTGCCGTGCATCGAGCAGTTCGATGGGATTCTGCTGAAAACCGAAGGCGACAGCTTCCTGGTCATCTTCCGCAGCGCCGCCCGGGCCGTAGACTGTGCGGTGGCGATGCAGCGCGCGGTAAAGGGGTACAATGTCGGCCGGTCCGGCGAGGAGGAGATCCTGCTGTGCGTGGGCGTCGGCTACGGCCGGATGCTGCGCATCGGCGACCACGATGTTTACGGGGCGGAGGTCAACGCCGCGGCCAAGCTCGGCGAGGATATGGCCAACGCATGGGAAATCCTGGTCACCGGAGCCGTGGCCGCCGAGATCAGGGCGAATGCCGGGATCTCGCTGGACCCCCTGGAGACCGCCCCTCCAGGGGCGGAGGAAGCCTTCCGGGTCCGTTATACCCTCTAACGGTCGGATGCGGCTATAAGCTCTGCAAATCGTAGCTCCGGGTCCCGAGACCGATCTTCTCGGCGTGCTCGAGTTGAATCGTCGCATCAAGACCGGGCTCGCTCTTCCGGGCGATGCTGCGCCCGTGGCGATCGGCCGTCAGATCGAGGGTGGCCTGGTCGATCGCAACAGGATCGCTGGAAGCCAGGATCCCCACATCCGGCATATTGCGTTCCTGGCGGTTTGCATAGCAGTCACACCCCTGTGTCATATCGATGAGAAAATTGAAGAAGAAGCAGTGGCTCCTCTTGTTCAGGATCACCCCGAGGGCATGCTCCGCCACCCGCTTCTGCAGATCCGTGGATTCGACGCCCCAGTTGTAGCGCACGGCGTCGAAATTGCATACGCTGAGGCATTCACCGCAGCCGATGCACTTCTCCTCGAGGATGAAGGCCTTGCCCTTCTTCTCGATGATGGCGTCCACCGGACACCATTGGATGCACTTCCGGCAGAAGGTGCAGGCCTTGGCGTCGACGTACGGTTTGACCGAAGAATGCTGCCGGAGCTTTCCGATCCGGCTGGAAAGCCCCATGCCCAGATTCTTGATGCTGGCCCCCAGGGCCATCTGGGGGTGGCCGGTGGGATGGGAGACGGCGATGAGCGCATCGGCGAACACGACCTCCCGGGCGATGCTCACCTTGTCGAATATCATCCCGTTGATCTGTACCTCGATTTCGGTGTTCCCGGACAGGCCGTCGGCCATGATGAACGGCGCGCCGAGCTTTTCGTAGGTGAAGCCGTGGTCGAAAGCCTGGATGATATGATCGATGGCGTTCGAGCGCCGTCCTTTGTAGAGCGTACTGGTCTCGGTCAGGAAAGGCGCAGCTTCCTTGCTCTTTACCCTGTCGATGATGGGCTTGACCAGATCCGGGCTTACATGGGTGTCATTGTCGCTCTCGCCCACGTGGAGCTTGATGGCCACCTTGTGTCTGGGCTCGACGACCCGTTCGAACCGCGAAGCATCGATCAGCTTCTCCGCGGCGGCCAGCCTTTCCCGCGGGCTGCTGTCGTCTGAAAGTTCCGTGAAAAGTACTCGAGCTGGTTTGATGGCTCTTCCTCCTGAGGTTTTGCCCGTAATGATACTCCATCCTCAGGGGGAGGGACAACAGGGGGAAGGAGGTCGGCTGCACGGCGCGCCGACCGGATCCCCCTGACCGCGCCGGGGATTCTCGGGCGCAGCGTTCCTCGTGATTGCTTTCTCCACATGTTTGCCGTATAACTGGAGGGAGAAATAGTGGCGCAGGATCTTGATTGTTAAGGAAGACAAAACGATGGAGAAAAACCTGAATCGTCATCTCTCTCCCATCTGGACCCATTTGACAGAGATTCTGATGGAACGGGGGGAGGGGGTCTACCTGTTCGACAGGAACGGCAAGCGGTACCTGGATTTCACCAGCGGCATCGGGGTGACCAGCACGGGACACTGTCACCCCAGGGTGGTGGAGGCCATTCAGCGGCAGGCGGGGGAGCTGATCTTCGGGCAGATGAACGTGGTGCTCACCAGGCCGGTGTTCGACCTGATCGGCGAGCTGCTGCAGATCGTTCCCCCAGCACTGGACACGTTCTTCTTCGCCAACAGCGGCGCAGAGGCGGTGGAGGGAGCGGTGAAGCTGGCCAAGCAGGCTACGGGGCGCCCGAACGTGATCGTGTTCCACGGCAGCTTTCACGGCCGCACCCACCTGACCATGGCCATGACCACCAGCAAGACCGTGTACCGCACGCGCTACCAACCCCTGGTGCCGGGTATCTTCGTGGCCCCCTACCCCTATGCCTTCTACTACGGGTGGAACGAGGAGCGTACGCTGGAGTTCTGCCTCCGGGAGCTGAGGCGCCTGTTGAAATCCCAGACCGCCCCGGATGAAACAGCCTGCATCATCGTGGAGCCCGTTCTCGGGGAGGGAGGATACGTCGTGCCTCCGCGGGGCTTTCTCACTGCGCTGCGGGAGATCTGCGATGAGCACGGGATCCTGCTGATCGCCGACGAGATCCAATCCGGATTCGGCCGTACCGGAAAGCACTTTGCCATCGAGCACGAAGCCGTCGTGCCGGACATCATGACCATGGCCAAGGGAATCGCCTCGGGCGTTCCCATCTCCTGCGTAGCCTACAAAAGTGCCCTGTCGGAGCGCTGGCTCAAGGGAAGCCACGGCGGCACCTTCGGCGGGAATGCCCTGGCCTGCGCCGCGGCCGCGGCCACCATCCGGGTGATCCGGGAGGAGCGTCTCGCCGAAAATGCCGCCGCCCGGGGCGAGCAGCTGCTCGAGGGGCTGCGAGTGATACAGAAGGAGTCCGGGAGGATCGCAGAGGTGCGGGGCAGGGGTCTGATGGTGGCCACCGAGTTCGCCGGCGACGGCGAGCCGGACGAGGCGGCGGCCAAGGCTGCCTCCCAGGCCGCGGCGCAGGAGGGGCTGCTCCTGCTCACCTGCGGGACCTTCAACAACGTGGTGCGCTGGATACCTCCCCTGGTGGTCACGGAGGAGCAGATCGCCGAAGGCCTGAGCCTGTTCCGTAAAGCCCTACAGCGTCTGTAAAACGGATGATCTTCAGCATCCAGCTCCTCATCGTCCTGCTGTACTTCCTGCTCCTGCTTCTGGTCGGCTGGCTGACCCGGCGCTTCGCCGGGACCACTACGGACTACCTGATCGCCGGAAGGAACCTGGGTGTCACCCTGTGCACGGCCGTGATCCTGGGAGAGTGGCTGGGCGGGATGAGCACAGTGGGTACGGCGGAGAAGGCCTTCACCAGCGGCTTCTTCCCGCTCTGGTACAACGTGTCCACCGCCACCGGCATGGTGCTCTTCGGCCTCCTCCTGGCGGCCGTCTACCGCAGAGCCAATGTCCATACGGTGGGGGAGATGCTGGAGCACCTGTTCGACCGCACGACCAGGGTGATCACGTCGCTGTGCTTTGTCGTGGCCTTCGTCATCCTGAGCTACATCCAGCTGCAGGCCATCGGCAGCGTGGCCGCCCAGGTATTGAACCTTCCCTATGCCACGGCGATCGTGGTCGCCGGGATCATCGTCACCGCCTACGTCTACTTCGGCGGGATGCGCAGCATCGCCCTTACCAACCTGATCCACGTGCTGCTGCTTTTCGCCACCCTGATCACCGTGTTCGTCGTGGTCCTGGTGCGCAGCGGCGGATACGGCGGCCTGTTCCAGAGCCTGGACAGGGCTATCGGCGCCGCGGAGGCGGCACGCTTCCGCAATCCCTTCTCCAGCGGGCTCGCGCCGGTGGCGGCCTGGCTGCTCGGGGGCATCCTGGCCGGATTCGCCTCCCAGGCTTCGATCCAGCCCGTGTTCGCGGCCCGGGATATTCCCACCGCGCGCCGGTCCTCCTTCCTCAGCGCGCTTTTCATAGCGCCGGTAGGGCTCCTGGTTTCGACTCTGGGTATCGCCGCCCGGGCGGGAGCGGCCGGCGCGCTGCCTCCGACGGCCAAGCAGACCCTTCCCTTCCTGCTGATGAGCCCTTCGCTGCTGCCGCCGTGGTTGAGCGGGCTGGCCCTGGCCGGCATCTTCGCAGCCATCCTCTCCACCGTGGCTCCGGTTCTGTTCGCGGTCAGCACGATTCTGACCAAGGACCTCTACCAGCTGCTCGGTCGCAATGTGCGTGAGCAGCGGCTCTTCCGGGTTTCCAGGCTCATGGTGCTGGCCATCGGAGCAATCACCATACCCCTGGCCGTGTTCCTGAAGGGGGTCATCCTGGACACGGCCTACATCACCTACGCTATCCGGGGCTCTGCGGCGGTGGCGGTGCTGCTGGGGATCTACTGGGTGCGGAGGTCGAAGCCCGTAGCCACGGCTCTCTCGGTATCTGTGGCCATGATCGCCTCCACCACAGCGGCCCTCGGTTTCGTGATCTTCGAGAAGTCGATCACCGGCCTGCTCGGTTTTCACGTCGACAAGGTCTTCGCTGCGTTGTTTTTCAGCCTATTCTTCATCCTGCTGCTGACCGCTTTGAGCCGGGGCCGTGGCAGGGTGCGGGACAGCTGATCATCCGCAAGGCGAATAGGGGGACGGATCGCTCCGTCCCCCGAAGTATCTTACAGGTGCCCGCTCTTGCGGAAGCGGATGCCGAGCTGGTACCTACGGTCTAACGGGTTGCCGTCCATATCGAGGAGCGGCAGCGGCGGGTCGCTCTTCTGCGTGGCCAGTGAGACCACGATCAGCAGGACCACCGAGGCGATGAAGCCCCACACGGAGGAGATGTACACCGAATCCCAGATGGCCCAGTCCATGTACACGACCCCCTCCTCGATGATCCCCATATTCGCCTCCTTGGTGCCGGGAAGGTGGATGAAGTAGGTGATGATCCACACGGCGAAACCGCCGAAGAAGGCGGCGAAGGCGCCGCTGCGGGTGGCCTTCTTCCACCAGTAGGCCGCGGCATAGGGGGCGAACAGGGAGACGAGCAGCAGCGACCAGGCGATGACCATGAGGTTGTAGATCACCTGCAGCCAGAGCGCAAGGGCCAGAGACACCACGGTCACGATCGGCACCGCGATCCGGGTGGCCCGCAGGGTCTGCTGCTCCGTGACATCCGGTTTGAACAGCTTGTAGGCGTTGTAGCCGATCATGGACGAGGTGGCCAGGATGGCGCTGTCCGAGGAGGACATCAGCGCCGCCACCAGGGCGCTGACGAAGATCACCGTCAGAAACGGCGGCAGGTGCTCGGCGGCCATGTAGAGGAGGATCTTGTTCAGGGCGTCCTCGATGCTGAGATCCGGGTTCAGCTTGAAGTAGATCATGCCCACGATCACCGGCATCATGCCGATCACGATGTAGAGGAAGCTGGCGATGTAGGAGGCACCGGTGGCCACCCTTTCGTTCTTGGCCGACAGCACCCGCTGCATCAGGTCCTGGGCCGGGATCGATCCCAGGCCGATGGCCATCCAGGCGCCCAGCCAGTAGAACCAGCCTCGATATCCCGTGTAGTACAGGAACCCGGCATTGCCCAGCTCCGGGTCCGCCGCGTGTTCCGGAGTTGGGACGAAGGACCACTGGTTGACGCCCAGCCAGTTGCCGCCCGGATCGTTGGAGAACACCTCCTTCAAGCCCCCGACCAGGGGAACGGCGATGGAGATCATGATGATCATGCCGATGGTGAGGATGATCATCTGGAAGGCGTCGGTCATGGTCACGGCCCACATGCCCCCGAGATAGGTGTAGAGGACAAGGATCACCGTGGAGATGGTGATGCCCAGCCACAGCGGAACCCCGGCGAAGAAGTGGATGATCGCCCCGAAGGCCACCAGCTGCGCCCCGGTCCAGCCCATCTCTGCCACGATCAGGGAGAAGGTCGAGCACAAACCCACGCCCTTTCCGTATCGGATCTGGAACAGGTCGACCAGGGTGAGGTACTTGCCCCGCCGCATCAGCCGCACGAAGAACATGCCGGCGATGAACAGGCACAGCCCCGCACCCCAGGGGTCGAAGATCACCCCCTGGTTTCCGAAGATGTAGGCGTTGCCCGCGCCTCCCATGGCCGTGCCCGAGCAGAACCAGGTGGCGAACAGCGTGCCCGTGCAGAGGAACAGGCCCAGCCGGCGTCCGGCAACCAGGAAGTCCGTGGTGTTCTTCACCCGTTTGGAGGCCCACCACCCGATGAAGAGCATCAGCACCATGTAGATGGCCAGCCCGATGAGCACCCAACCCCCATACTCATACGCACCTTTCATCCTTCCCTCCTCAAGAGAGTGTTTTAATGCCCCAGTATAGAACGAGTTGGTGCTGAAAGCAACTTTTTTTTTGCCGAAGCCGTAGCTGCCGGGCGCGTTTCAGGCTCTTGAAGGGCCGAAACAGAATCGACCGGGACGGTAGTTTTTGAGGCTCAGCCTTTCACCGCGCCGGCGGTCAGCCCCTGGATCACGAAACGCTGCATCACCAGGTAGAGGATCATCGGCGGCACGATCGTGATGAACACCCCTCCCATCAGGCTCCCCCAGCGCACGAAGTCGCCCACCACCATGGAGCGCAGCGCGATCGGTAAGGTGAACTTCTCGAAGGAGGTCAGGGTGACCAGCGTGAACAGCAGGTCCTGCCAGGACAGGGTGAAGGAGAAGATCGCCGCACTGGCCACTCCCGGGCCGGTGACCGGAAGGACGATCATGCGCAGGGTCTGTCCGCGGGTGCAGCCGTCGATAAGTGCCGACTCGTGCAGCTCCCTGGGCACGGTGGAGAAATAGCCGCGGAGCATCCAGGTGCAATAGGGAACTACCAGCACGAGGTGCAGCGCCGACAGGCCCAGCAGACGGTCGTACAGTCCGGCGGCCTGGATCATGCTGTACAGCGCGACGATCAGGATGAACGGCGGGAACACGTAGGCCAGCAGTATGTAGGTCGCGATGAGGTTCTTGCCTCTGATGTTGAAAGTGGCCAGCGCATAGCCCGCCGGCGTGCTTATCACCAGGCTGAGCAAAGTGGCGGTCAGGGACACGACCAGGCTGTTGCGAAGGGGGACCAGGAAAGAGACCGCCTCGAATCCGGCCCAGTTCTTTTCGAACAGGATCTGGCGGAAATTTTCGAACGTAAGGGCGGAGGGAAGGATACGCTGAGTGAACAGATCGGCGTCCGGCCGGAGAGCGATGCTGACGGCCCAGTACAGGGGAAAGGCTACCAGCAGCGCCAGGGCCGCCAGAATGATCCCGCCCACCACCTTGACGGCAACGGTTGTTCTCATCCTTCGTACTCCCTTCTGACCAGCAGGGTCAGCCAGATGATCAGGGCCAGAAAAACCGGAAGTGCGGTGACCGCGATTGCGCTGGCGACCGGGAAGTTGTAGCGGGTGAAGGCGTGGTTGTACACGGAGACCGAGAGCACCTCCGTGGCCGTTCCTGGTCCGCCGCCGGTCATGATGTAGATGTTCTCGAACTGGGCGAAGGTCCAGATCGTGGACAGGATGGTGACGATCAGCACCACGTCACGCAATCCGGGGAGGGTGACGTAGAAGAACTGCTGAATCCCGGTGGCCCCGTCGATGGCCGAGGCCTCGTAGAGATCCTTCGGGATGACCTGCAGTCCGGCCAGGATCCCGACCATGAAGAAGGGAAAGCCCTTCCAGATATTGAGTGAAATTACCGAGGGCATGGCCAGCAGCGGCCCTAGCCAGAATACCGGCTTCAACCCGAGCCGAAGCAGGATCAGGTTCAGCCCCCCGTTCATGCGAAAGATCCAGATGAACAGGATCCCGCCGGCGAACAGCGGAATTGTCCATGGGATGAACAGGAAGCTTCGCAGCATGTTCCGACCGCGGAAAGACCGGTTGAGGATCAGCGCCGCCGCCATGCCCAGCAGGAGCTTCATGGCGATTGCCGGGATGGTGAACAGGAAGGTCCGCAAGAACGCTCCGACGAAGATCCCCCGCTGGAAGATGATCACGAAGTTACGAAGCCCAGTGAACACCGCCTCGCCCCCGGGGCTCTTGTCCTGGAAGCTCAGCCACAGGGTTCGCAGCAGCGGATAGAGCATGAGCAGCGTGATCACCACCAGTACCGGAGCGATCCAGAGATAGTCCTTGATGCGGTTGAGAGCTCTTTGTTTCCTCATAAGCTTGTCGGGATGCGGGTTCCGGCCTCGGCAAAGAAGCCGGCAAAAAAGGGAGAGCCCCCGTGGGGGCTCTCCGGTTCAACTGCTGTGTCAGCCATCACTTGCCGTAGGTGTCGGCGATCATATTGTTGATCTTTTGGGCGATCTCCTTGGCGACCTGTTTGGAGTCGGTATCGCGGGTGAACAGAACCACCCAGGATTCGGGCATGGTCAGGCTCTTGAACAGCTTGTCCGCCACGCTGTTGGCCTCCCCGAAGGGATAGGTGACCATCGGCGATGAAAACGCCACCATGGCGGCTTCCATCGGATCGACGGCGAACATCGGATACTTGCCCGACTTCCACTGCTGAGTGATGATCGCCCCCTGGCTCTTGAAGATCGGCAGGCTGTACAGCTGAGCCTCCTCAATCATGTTCACCCGGTAGGACTCCTTGTCGCTGAGGATGTGGTAGACAAGGTCTTTGCCCAGCTGCTCCTTCTCCGGCGTGCTTTCCATCACGAACAGGGACTTGCCGCCGGTGTCGCAGACCTTGGCGCCGGTCAGCGGTACCTCCCGGGTTACTTTGGCGATGGGGTTGTTCTCCTGAACCATGCGGTAGTAGATGCTCAGGCCGTTGATCGAGGTTGCAACACGCCCCTCCATGAAGGCCACGTTGTTGTCGAAGTCGGTCCAGCCCACCGAGTCCGGCGGGATGATGCCGTCGAAGTACAGCTCTTTCAAATCATCGAAGGCTCGCCAGGTCGGCTCGGAGTTGAAGATGTCTCCACCGTTGGGACCCTTGTCGCTCATGAGGCCGCCGCCGTAGGAGTATATGAGAGTCACCACATTGTCGTGGCCGTCCCAGCAGCGGCCCAGCACGAAGCCCAGTCCGTAGGTCTCCGGCGGGTTGTTCATGGCTCGCGCGCTTTCGAACAGCCACTGGTAGTCCGGAGAATCGGGAATCGACACGCCCGCCTGATCCAGCAGGTCCCCGCGGATCTCTGCGGTCCGCAGCTCGAAACCGAGGGGTATCCCGAAAACGTGTTCCTCTTTGGTGTCCGGGTCGGTGGCGGTGCTGATGTCCAGGATACTTTCGTAGAAATCGCCCTTCCCGATCCGATCGACGACCTCATCCAGCGAAACCGCCAGTCCCAGTTCCGCTACCATGATGTGCCCCCCGGTACCCTGAAGCACCACGTCCGGCCAGGTCTTGGCATCCAGGGATGCGATGAACTTGTCGGTGTACACCTCCTTGGGAAGCAGAGCCACGTTGGCCTGGACCCCCGCCTTTGCGGCCCACTCCTCCACCTTGGCCTTCAGCCAGTTGTTTTGGGCATCGACGAAGGTGGTGGCGATCCACACTTCCATCCTTTGAGCCTGTGTGCCGGGCTCCTGCTTCCCCTCGGCGAAAGCCAGAGCGGGAAGGATCAGAAGGCATAGAAGAACGGCTATCAGCCTGTCGCGATTGAAAAACATGGCAACCTCCTAGTAATTTTTTATTCTACTCTAGATTCTAAGACATCTCGTTCGGGACTGCAATGATCACGAAGGTAAAAAGTCAGCCGACTGGCCGCCCGCCCGACAACCCTGGAGCCCCTCCAAGGGTTGATCATCGCCCTGTCGTGGCCGGAGGTGCCCGTCATCTCCGGGCCCCTGTCCATGAGCCTCCGTTTCCTTGACAGGGCGCGTTCACTCTGCTATCAAACCGGAGAACACCAGTGTTCTTTCTCGCGTTGATTCAGCCGAACAGGAGCCGAAAAATGAAAATCGTCGAAATATCAACCCTGCTGACCTGCCCTGGAAGGAACTATCTGATCGTCAAGGTCCGAACGGAGGATGGATTGGTCGGCTACGGAGACGCCACCCTCAACGGCCGCGAGCTGGCCGTGCAGGCGCTCATCGACCGCCATCTGGCTCCGTGGCTGACCGGCTGTGAGGCTGAGCGAATCGAGGATATCTGGCAGATGGTTTTCAGGCAGACCTACTGGCGCGGAGGCCCGGTACAGATGACCGCGCTGGCCGGGGTAGACATGGCGCTCTGGGACTTGAAGGGCAAGCTGTACCGCACGCCGGTGTTCCAGCTCCTGGGGGGAAAGTGCCGCGATCGGGTGCGGGCTTATTTTCACGTCCATGGCCGCGGCGATGACGAGCTTCTTGAGCGTTGCCGCGCCAAAAGCGATGAAGGCTGTCACGCTCTTCGCTACAGCTTCGAAACAGCCGATCCGTTCGAAAGGGCTACGGTGTACCGGCAGCCCCACCAGGACAGGATCAGCGAAAAGCGGATCGAGGTCACCGCCGAGACCCTAAGGAATCCTCCGCGGTGGGACTCCCGGATATACTCGGAGGATCTGCTGCGCATCACCGCGGTGTTGCGCAGGGAGCTCGGAGCGCATGTCGAGCTGATCCACGACGCCCATGAACGGCTTTCCGCCGGCCAGGCGGCGGACCTGGCCAGGAAGCTGGAGCCCTTCAACCTGCTGTTCCTCGAAGATCCAGTGGAGCCGCTTCACAAGGACTCTCTGGCTCTGATCCGCTCCTCCTCGACCACGCCGATCGCCATGGGAGAGCTGTACAATACGGTGCAGGACTGCCTTCCTGCCATACAGAACCACTGGATCGATTTCCTGAGGGTCGACGTCAGCCACTTCGGGGGGATTACCGGAGTGAGGAAAGCGGCCAGCCTGGCCGAAGCCTTCGGCGTGCGGCTTGCGCTCCACGGCCCCAGCGACATCTCGCCCCTGGCCCATGCGGCCAACCTCCACATCGACTACAGCATCCCCAACTTCGGCATCCAGGAGGCAGTCCTGCCCGTAGGCGAGCTGCTGCAGGTCTTCCAAACTGCCGCCGCTTACCGGGGGGGATTCCTGAGCCTCGGCGAGTGCGAGGGTCTGGGGGTGGAGGTGGATGAACGGGCCGCCCGGAGCTTTCCCTACCGGCCCGCCTACCTCCCGTTGATCAGGGACAATGAGGGGGCGGTTCACGACTGGTAGCAGCGGCGGGTTTGACTGCCGGGGCCTCGTGGAGCTATAGTTTCGCCGATGATAGAGGTCGACGAACGGATCGAAAAACACCGGCTGTTCTGGCAGCGCACGAACAGCAAGCCCCTGGTGGGCTTTTCAATCGGGGATTACTTCGTCAGCCGCCGTTTCAGGGCGGCCGAGACTTTCCTGAGCTCTCCCCGGAAGATCGAGCCCGAAATGCTCGATGTCCCGGCGTTCGAGGCGGACTACAGGCGCATGGCGGAGGAGGCGGCCGCTGTGCCGCAGGACGTTTTCTTCACCGCTACGCCCTTCACCGGGATCCCCTGGATGGAGGGGATGCTGGGCTGCCCGATCTACAGCAGGGAATCGAGTTTCATTGCCAAGAGCCCGGGCCTGCCCCTGGAGGAGCTGGACCTCGAGAAGCTGTTCGATCGGCGCTGGCTGGACAAGTACCTGGAGTTCACCCGGATGCTGGCCGGTCTGGACATCGAGCTTCTTCCCGTTGGTCAGCCCATCATGCGGGGACCCACGGACGTGCTGGGAACCCTGGTCGGACAGTCGGAAATGGTGATCCAATTCTTCGAGCACCCTAAGCGGATGAAGGAGCTCCTCGATCAGACAGTCGATGTGTTCCTGGCGGTGATCCGGGAGCAGAAAACCCTCATCCCCCCCTTCCTCCGCGGGTGCTCCATTGGTTTCTACGATCTCTGGTGCCCCGGGGACTGCATCTGGTTCCAGGATGATCTGAACGCCCTGCTCTCACCCGACCTGTATCGCCGCCACGTGCTTCCGGCCCACCGGCGCCTGGCCCAGGCCAGCCCTTACAACCTGTTTCACCTCCACCCCGCTTCGTTTTTTATCGTCGACTCGATCATGGAGATCCAAGAGCTGAAGCTGATCGAGATGAACAAAGACGAAGGGGGGCCGAGCGTGGAACAGATGCTCCCCGTGTTCCAGAAGGTGCAGAGCGGGAAGAACTGCATGGTTTGGGGCAGCTTCACCCGCGCAGATCTCCAGCTCCTGCAGAAGGAGCTCGATCCGGCCGGACTGTACATCATGATCGCGGTGGAATCCGGCGAAGAGGCCCGCGACCTGATTTCCCTGTTCGCCTGAAGCGGTCCTGACCGATGCGGGCACCGTCCGGCCGCGAAATCCGGCCCGGCGAGCTGGGTGAAATTTCGGATCGGGGGAAACCGCCGGTGAGGAGCTTTGCCTCGGGGGCTGCGGAGGGGGCCCCTCCGTGTCTCAGGCGATCACCGCACAGACCCGTCTGCGGTTGAGGCCGACGATCACCGGAATGTAGCCGCACAGCTCGCCGTCCAGGTCCGGATCCCCCGTGTCCACCCGAAGTGGCTGGTCCCCTAACGCCAGCAGCTTCTCTTCCGCTGCCACCACCTGGATGTTCTTCGGACCTGCCTTGCGGATCACCCGGGGGCTGATCTGCTGGTTGCCCCGACCCAGGATGTAGCCCTGCCCGCCGATTACGGTCACGACGATCCGGGCTTCCCGCTTTTCGAGAGCGGCAAGGATCTGCGCCTCGCTCAGATCCTTGCCGGCAGATTTCCGGTCAAGTACCGCATCCACGCCGAGCAGGGTGCAGGACAGTCCCAGCTTCTCCAGGATTGGCCGGGTGGTGGTGCCCGGACCGATGATATACAGAATCCCCGGCTGCATGGCCAGGATCACCTCCGAGGCGATCTCGTCGAAGCTGACCGCCTCCCCCCGGCTGCTGCCGGCTTTCGAGCCCTGCAGATGCTCGCGCCGGTAGGGGATGGTCAGGTATCCGTACAGGCGGGCGGAGAGCCGGTCGGCTCGGAACGCCTCCTCGTCGATGTCCATCACCTCCGCTTCCCTCAGAGGCACGGTGCTCCTGTTGTTCACGAACAGCCGGGCAATGTCACCGGCGTGGGCCGGACTGGCGGCGAAAACACCGGAGTGGATTTTCACCCCGCCGGGGATGCCCAGAACAGGCAGACGCCGGCCGACAGCCCGGTGGATATCCCGGGCCGTGCCGTCGCCGCCGGCGAAGAGGATCAGCTCCACCCCCTGCGCGGCCATGTCGGTGGCGGCCCGTTCGGTATCCTGCGGCGTGGTCGCCCCGCTGTGAATGGCGCCGATAACCGTAGGCGCAAAGCCGCCGGCCCGGGCCTCCTGCTCCCCCATCTCTGCGGGGTAGGTGATCAGCTCCAGGCTGTCCCGCAGATCCGCGAATCTCTCCAGGGCCCGAATCGCGCGGGCGGGGGATTCCGGCACCGCTCCCAGGGCCAGCGCCTTCTTCCATACCTCGGGTCCGTCGCTCCCTTTGAGCCCGACCCTGCCGCCCAGGCCGGCCACCGGGTTGACGATCAATCCCAGCTTCTTGCGGGACATCAGTAGTACAGCTCGCTCGGGCCCTTGTACTCCTGGATGACGTTTCCCCCATCGACGACAAACAGCTGTCCGGTGATATAGCTGGAATCCCGGGAAGCGAGGAAGGCGAACAGGGCGGCCACCTCCTCGGGGGTGCCGGCGCGGCCCAGGGCCGTGTTCCTGCCCGCCGCCTGCTCCTGCGGGGTGCTGCTGCCCGTCTGGATCCAGCCGGGCGCCACGGCGTTGGCGGTGATGCCCTGCCGGCCGACCTCCAGGGCCAGCGCACGGGTGAGGCCCGCCACCGCCGCTTTTGCAGCGCTGTAGGCGGACTCACCGGGATTGGACACCAGCGGGCCGGTGACGGAGGACATGTTCACGATCCTCCCGTACCCGCTAGCGATCATGCCCGGCAGGAAGGCCCGGGTGCAGGCCAACGTGGTCTTCAGGTTGATGCGCAGGCTGAAATCCCACTCCTCTTCGTTGAGCTCGGCAACGGTCTTGAAGACCTCTCCCGGGCCGCCCATGATGGCCATCCCGGCGATGTTGACGAGGATGTCGACCTTGCCGTACTCCCGGGACATCCCCGCGGCTATGCGCTCCGGCCCTTCGAAAAGGCTCAGGTCCTCCTGAAAAGCCCTTACCCTGAAGCCCTCCGCGCGCAGCTCCTCGGCGCGTGCATGCACCAGATCGGAGATATCCGCCACGCCCACGACAGCACCCTCGGCGGCCAATCGTCGCGCCGTGGCCAGGCCGATCCCCTCGGTTCCGGCCACGCCGGTGACCACGGCCACCTGTCCCTCGAATCGATCATTGCAGAGCATCCGTTTTACTCCTCGTTTGATATCCGGATTTCGTGATTCGGGCCTCTATGCACCGCCCGGAGCCGGCAGAGAGCTGCAGTCACTCCTTGCGATCATCAGCCGTGCGGCCGGCCCTGCCCCTTCTTCTTCTGCCAGCCCCTCCACGTGATGGCCCAGCGCTCCGGGTCGTCGGCGGCGGAGAAATCCCTGATCTTTCCCACCGCCTGGTTGTGGGGAGCGGTGCGGATCAGCTCGGGGTTCTCCCGAGCCTCCCTGCAGGCCTGCTCGATCACCGCTGCCCAGTACTCCAGGTCCTCCTTGGAATAGGTCTCGCACGGTTCCGGAGTGAAGGGCTCCGGCACCACGAAGGGGTGATGGCTGAGCCAGTAGCTCTGGATGCCGAAGTCCACCATCCTGTCCTGGATGTCGTGGCTGCCGAAACCGGTCTGCTCCTTGAGCTCCTCCATGCTGTAGCGCACCTGTTCGAAGCGCCGCTTGCCTTCCGCGTAGGGATGGGTGATGCCCGGGATTCGGAGCAGGAGCTTTTCCAGGTAGTTGTTGTTGATCACCGAGATTTCCGCGGCGGTTTTCAGCCCCTCGGCACCCATGCTGAGGATCCAGGCGTAGGCCCGGATCACGCACTGGAGGTTCCCGAGAAAGCTCCGCATCTTGCCGATGCTCCGGGGGCGGTCGTAGTCCAGGTGGTAGGCGCCGTCCCGGGCCGTGATCACCGGAACCGGCAGGAACGGTGCCAGCTTCTCCGTGCATCCGTAGGCGCCGCTGGCCGGCCCCTCGCAGCCGTGGGGGGAGGAGAAGGTCTTGTGCAGGTTGAAGTGACAGGCGTCGAAGCCCGCCTCCAGGGCGCGGGCGATTCCCAGAAGCCCGTTGGCGTTGGCCTGATCGTAGAAGCACAGCCCCCCGGCCTCGTGGACGATGTCGGTGAACTCCCTGACCCTGGGATTGTAGATCCCCGTGTCCTCCGGGTTGGTCATATGAATGCCCGCCGTGCGCCCGCCGACTACCGCCTTCAGAGCCTCCAGGTCCGGGTAGCCGTTCCTGTGGGGCAGGATGATGACCTTGAATCCCGCGGTGGCCGGGGTGGCGGCGTTGCAGGGGTGGGTGAACTGGGTGGTGATCATCTCGGTTCGGCGGTCCAGCTCGCCCCGGGACTCGTGGTACCTGCGCACGACGCAGGCGTTGAGGTAGGTGGCGTGGGCTCCCCCGCCGGTCTGGAAGCTGAACTCGCTCATCCCCGAGATCTCGTTGAGGAAGCCCCGCAGCTCCCAGGCGATCTCCAGGATGCCCTGGATCGTGTCTTCCGGCTGCAGGGGATGCACTTCGGTGACCTGGGGCAGGCGCACCAGCTGCTCGTGCATCTTCGGGCTGTACTTCATGGTACAGGTCCCCTCGCTGATATCCGTTCCGGTTTCCATGCCCAGGGTCATCTGGGACAGGCGCAGGAAGTGGCTTAGGCAATGGTACTGGTCGATCTCCGGCAGGGCGGGGGGCTCGGTCCTGAGCATCTTCCCGGGCACCAGCCTCTCCGCCGGGCCCAGCATTTCTGCGATCTTCGCATCCGCCCGGGGCGGGATGATGCCCCGCTGGCCCTTGCGCCCCATCTCCATGATGATCGGCTCGTCGTAGGCCGGGGCGTGGTAGCGGCGCAGGCGCACCTTCTTCATCGCAGCACCTCCTTCAGGCAGTCGGCGAGTCTGTCCAGATCCTCCCTCGTGTGTACTTCGGTCACGCAGTACAGGGCGCAGTTTCCGTACTGCGGGAACTCCGCGCCGATGTCCCTGCCGCCGAAGATCTTGGCTGCGAGCAGACCCCGGTTGATCTCCGCCACGCTTTTTCCCGCGGCGTCGAAGCTGACCACGAATTCCTTGAACGTGGGCGAGCCCAGGGGGAGCCTCACCCCCTTGATCCCGAAGAGCAGCTTCTTCGCGTACCCGGCGTTCTGGAGGATCGTCCGGCCGATCTCCCGCATGCCCTGGGGACCCATCAGGGAAAGGTACACGGCGGCGGCGATGGTCCACAGCCCGGAGGCGGTGCCGACCCAGTCCTTGCCCCTCTCCCGCAGGCCGTAGGAGGTACGCTCGGCCCGCACCTCGGCGAAGGCGTACTGTCCCTCCCGGGTCGTTTCCATGATGCTGTAGATGGCCAGCGGGCACTCGGCCACGTAGGTCTCCTCGTCCCGGAAGGCGATGAACCCCGACTGGCCCCCGCCGCAGTTCATGTGGATGCCGAGGGACTGGAGATCCCCGCAGGTGATGTCGGCTCCGTAGCTGGCCGGCGGCTTGAGGACCCCCAGGGAGATCGGGTCGACCCCGGCGACGAGCAGGGCGCCGTTTTCGTGGGCCACGGCCGAGATCTCCTCCCCCTGCTCCTCGATGAATCCGAGGTACGCGGGATTTTCGAGGTAGACCGCTGCGGTCTGCTTCGATATCCTGCGCTTCAGGTCCGCCACGTCCAACCGGCCGCTTTCCGGATCCCAGTCCACGGTCCGGATTTTTACGCTGTTCGGCATGATTTCCGGCTGGCAGAGCAGCCGGATCTGCGCCAGCCGCTGGGGACAGACGCTGCCGGGCAGCAGGACCTCGTTTCGGCCGGTGATCCTGGCGGCCATGCGCAGTGAAAATCCCGCCACGGAGCCCCAGTCGTAGATCGGCTCGCTGACCGCGTCCACCTCCAGCAGCTCCGCCATCAGGCTGTTGAACTCGAAGCGGGCCTGGTACTTGCCGAGGTCCGAGTAGTTCATGCCGCAGTAGGCGGTCAGGTATTCGGAGCGATTCACGATCTCGTCGACCACGGCCGGCACGTAGTGCTGCCAGCAGCCGCCGCCCAGGAAGCTGAGGTATTCTTCGCAGGTGGTGTTCCTGGCGAGAATCGCCTCCACGTGGCGCTTCAGCTCCATCTCGCCGGGAATCGGGTCCGGCAGATCCAGCGGCCGCTCGAGGCGCAAGCGTTCCGGTATTTCCGCGTAGATTGCCTCCGGACCGGGGATGCCGAGCTCTTTCAGCATCGCTTCCCGGATCTCTGGTACGGAGTTGGGGATGTAGGGGTGGACGAACGGCCTCATGACAACTCCTCCTGTCTTTACTGTTTCTCGAAGCTACTCCGGCGGGGTGATTCCGAACATCTCCGGCGGGGGGAGCCACTCGTCGATGTTGCGCACGACCCGGGGAACGAGGGCGAAATCCTTGACCTCCAGGCCCTCGATCGAAGGGAGGGTGTAGTTCAGGAACTCGTGGAACTCCTCGTTGGACTTGAAGCGGGCTTCTATGGAGATCTCGGTGTTGTCGAGATTGAAGGCCAGATACGAGATCTGGGGCATGCCGAGCAGCTGCTCCACGATTCGCTCCTCGCAGGAGGGCTCGATGCCCAAAAAGATATCCACGGAGATCCCGTAGCCGAACACGCGGGGGTCCAGCACCAGGGTGAAGCGGCCCACCCCCATCTCCATCAGCCGGTCGATGCGTTTGCGCACGGTACGCTCATTGGCCTCCACCGCCCTGGATATCTCGGCGGCGGATGCGCGGGCGTTCCCGTGCAGCTCCTGGAGAATGCGGTAGTCCAGGGCGTCGAACGGGGTGTAGGGAAGGATGGGCTGCGCTCTCTGTTCCGAATCGGTATAACCTTGTGCCATATCGCCTCAACAATGCGGCAGGGCCGACCGTCTGTCAAGCATCGATCCCCGGCCGGGCCGGGAGCCGCGGCTCACGAGAGCAGCAGAACCAGCAGGGCCTTCTCCGTGTGCATGCGGTTCTCCGCCTGGTCGAAGATCACCGAATGCGGCCCGTCCATCACCCCGTCCGTGACCTCCAGCCCCCTGGAGGCCGGCAGGCAGTGCTCGAAGATCACGTTCCTGTCACAGGAGCCGATCAGTGCTTCGTTGACCTGGTAGGGGGCGAAGGCCCTGCGCCGCTCGGCCTCCTCCCCCTCCTGTCCGATCCACCACCACACATCGGTGTAGACCACGTGGGTCCCCTCGGTGGCTTCGGTTATGTCCTCGGTCTGGATGAAGGCACCCCCGGAGCGCTCGCAGTTGCGGCGAAAGATCCCGGCCCACTGCGGATCGATGGCGTAGCGGGAAGGCGCGCAGTGCACGAAGGTCATGCCCAGCTTGGAGCAGAGGGCTCCCAGGGAATTGGCCGGCTGGGTCCGGTCGCCGAAGAAGGCGACCTTGAGACCCTCCAGGGCGCCGAAGCGCTCCATGATGGTCAGCACGTCCGCCAGGGCCTGGCAGGGATGGTTCACCTCGGTCATGCCGTTGATGACCGGCACCTCCGCGGCCTCTGCCAGCTCCTTCATCTCGGCGTAGTCGTTCCAGCGGATCATGATCGCATCCAGGTAGCGGGAGAGCACCCGGGCGGTGTCCGGGATGCTCTCCTTCTTGCCCAAATGGATCTCTCCCGGCTTCAGGTACAGGGCGTATCCCCCCAGCTGCTGCATGCCGAGCTCGAAGGAGATGCGGGTGCGGGTGGAGGGTTGATCGAACAGCAGCCCGAGGGCCTTGTTCTCCAGATAGCGGGGAAAGTAGCCCCGCCGGGTCTCCAGCTTGAGCTGCCGGGCCGTATCCAGGATGAGCAGGAGCTCCTCCCGTGTGAAAGCGTCGATGTCGAGAAAATCCCTTCCAGACAAGCTGTGCATGTTCTTCTCCTCCCGCTGTGCTTCCCGTTGCGATTCAGCCAGCCCTGCCCTCCCGCCTTGTTCCGCCCAGGGGCTGCTGCTGGGTGATGCAGTGGATGTTACCGCCCCCGAGCAGAATCTCCCGGGCGTAAACGCCCACGACCTCCCGATCGGGGAACAGCCCGGCCAGGGCGGCCAGGGCGGCCGGGTCCCGCGCGTCCCCGAACTGGGGAGCGATCACGGCGCCGTTGGCGATGTAGAAGTTGATGTACGAGGCGGCCAAACGATCTCCCTCGCGACGAGGCAGTGTGCCCTCCACCCGATCCACCCCCAGGCACTCCTCCCGGCTGATGAGGACCGGATCGGGCTGATGGATCTTGTGAACCTGCAGCCGGCGTCCCCTGGCATCCGTGGCGGTCTCCAGGCGCTTCAGGGCGTCGGTGGAAATCGGGTATTGGGGATCGCTGCGGTCTTCCGTCCAGCTCAGCGCAACCACCCCCGGACGGACGAAGCAGCAGAGGTTGTCCACGTGCCCGTCGGTTTCGTCGTTGAAGACGCCCTGACCGAGCCAGATGACGGTCCGCACGTCGAGGTACTCTCGGAGCAGCTCCTCGATCTCCCGGCGGTCGAGCCCGGGATTACGATTGGGGTTGAGCAGGCACTGCTCGGTGGTGATCAGGGTGCCGTCCCCGTCCACGTGGATGGCTCCGCCCTCCAGAACGAGCGGCGCCCGGTAGCGGTCGACGGCCTCGATCTCCCCGACCTTGCAGGCTACCAGGCAGTCCTGATCCCAGGGGAAGTACAGCCCCCCGTTCAAACCTCCCCAGGCGTTGAACTGCCAGTCCACCAGGCGCAGGCCGCCGCTGTCGTTGACCACGAAGGTCGGACCTACGTCCCGCATCCATGAATCGTTGCAGGACATCTCCACCACCCGGACCTCCGGGGGAAGACAGGCGCAGGCCTGCCGGAAGCGGCCGGCGGACACTCCCATGGTCACGGGCTCGAAGCGGGCGATGGCGGAGGCCACCTCCGTGAAAGCCTGTTCCGCCGGTTTGGCGCCCAGACGCCAGTTGTCCCGCCGCTCGGGCCACAGCATCCAGCAGCCCCGGTGAGGCTCGAACTCGCCGGGCATGCGGAATCCGTGGCTGCGGGGTATGCCCTCTACGGTGCAGGCCATGACAACCTCGATGCTACGGCATGAGAACCCGCCTGTCAACCGGATTTTACCTTGACAGATTCCGATAACGGCATATACTGAGTTCAAAAAAGTGATCGAATAGACCGAAACGGTATCAATCATGCAGAGGAGGAACTATCCGTTATGAACTCCCGTCAGGTGGAAGGTTACCAGGGGGCGGTGGAATACGCCGAGCGCTGGCTCGACATCATCAGCCAGACCCGCCTGGACACGGAAACAGCCAAGGCGGCCTCGAGGGAGACCGTGGACAACTTCGTGAAGCATTTCAATGCCGGCTGGGTGGAGTATCGCAAGTCGGTCACGGAGGCCGGCGACTACGCCGGCACCGAGTGGCGGGGCGAGGGAATCTACTACTACGACATGTTCGACAATCAATACATCGACTGCCTGGGAGGCTACGGCGCCCTGGACCTGGGCTGGTCCCACCCCGAGGTGGTGGCCGCAGTGCGGGCCCAGGCGGGAAAATCCGGCATCCCCACCCAGGAGCTGATGGATCCGCTGCGGGGCGCGCTGGCCAACCTGCTGGCCCGGATCACACCCGGGGATATCGACCACGCCTTCCTGGTCAACAGCGGCACGGAAACCGTAGAGGGAGCCCTGAAGATCGCCCGCCTGTTTACCGGCCGGCACAACTTCATCGCCACGGTAAAGGCCTTTCACGGAAAGACCCTGGGTTCCCTGAGCGTCATGGGCAAGAAGGACTACCGCAAGGCCCTGCAGCCCTACGGTGGCCAGACCTTCTACGTGCCCTTCGGGGACGCCGAAGCCCTGGAGAAGCAGCTGGAGATCTGCAATGCCGTGGGGGTGGAGCTGTGCGGCTTCATCGCCGAGCCGATCCAGGGGGAAGCCGGGGCCATCGTTCCGCCCGACGACTACTGGCCCCGCGTGCGGGAGCTGTGCACGCAGCACGGGGTGCTCCTGATCGCCGACGAGGTACAGACCGGTCTGGGCCGCACCGGAGCGCTCTGGGGCCTGAACCACTGGAACGTGGTGCCGGACATCCTCTGCGTGGCAAAGTCTCTGGGAGGCGGGGTCATGCCGATCGGGGCCTTTGCCGGCAACGGCCGCATCTGGAAGGCCTTCGAGGATCCCAATCCCTTCATCCACACCACCACAACCGGCGGGAATCCGATGGGCTGCGCCGCGGCCATCGCGGCCATCCACGTGACCCTGCGGGACCGGCTGCCCGAACGGGCGGCCGAGCTGGGCGCCTACTTCATCGGCAGGCTCCGGGAGATCGCAGCAAAGTATCCCCAGATCTACTCGGGAATAACGGGAAAGGGTCTGCTGATCGGACAGCATTTCCACAACCCCGAGGTGGGGTACAAAGTGGCGGCGGGTCTGTTCAAGCGCAAGGTGCTGGTGGCGGGCACGCTGATCAGCGCCAACACCGTGCGCTTCGAGCCTCCCCTGATCATCACCCGCGAGCAGATCGACGAGGTGCTGAACCGGCTGGCGGACACGCTCAAAGAGGTTGCGAAGAAGCGTTGACGTGGACACTTTAAAACTATATTTTAAAATTACATGTATTTTAGAATCGTTTCCTTGGAAACGGCAAACAAATACAGTTGTTTTCTTTGGGGACCTCGTCAGACGGGGAAGAGTACGCTTCTGAAGTTCCTGTTTCCCAACGCGTTGACCTATGATCTGCTCCAGTCTGATCAGTATCGGCGGTTGCTGCAGAACCCGGAGCTGTTGCGACAGGAGCTGGAAGCCCACGGGCTTACCGGGAACAACCAGAGGGAGCCGGTGATCATCGATGAGGTGCAGAAGGTGCCGGATCTGCTGGACGAGGTGCACTGGCTCATCGAGAACAGGGGTCTTCGTTTCATACTCTGCGGGTCTAGTGCACGAAAGGTAAAAAGAGAGCGAGCGAATCTGCTCGGCGGACGAGCCATTCGATACGAACTGCTGCCTCTCGTGTCGAAAGAAATCACTGATTTCTCGCTGGTCCGGGCGCTCAATCATGGGACGCTTCCACCTCACTACACGCAGAAGAATCCCCGAAGATTGCTTCAGGCCTACATTGGGGAGTATCTGAGGGAGGAGATTGCCGCCGAGGCGGTCACCCGAAACGTACCCGCCTTCGGGAAATTCCTCGAAGTCGCCGGCCTTTCAAACGGCGGGATCGTCAACTATTCGAATATTGCCCGGGAGTGCGGAGTCAGCTCACCGACCGTTAGGAGCTATTTTCAGATCCTGGAGGATACGCTCATAGGCTCTTTCGTTCCCGCCTTCAACAAGAGAGGACGGAGGCGAATCATCGAGGCCCACAAGTTCTACTTTTTTGATGTCGGTATCGTATCTGCGCTCGTGCGCAGGGGGCCTGTCACGCCGGGATCGGAGTTGTTTGGACGATGCCTGGAGCACTTCGTCTATATGGAGCTCAAAGCCCACAGCCTGTACAGCGGTCTGTTCTATCCGATTAACTACTGGCGAACGGCCTCGGGACAGGAGGTCGACTTTATCCTGAACGACGGAGAGGTGTCGGTGGAAGTGAAAGCCACGGAAAATGCCCAGACCCATCACCTTCGGGGACTCCGGGCATTCGCAGAAGAGCACAGGCCGCGGCAGAGCCTGCTTGTGAGTCTTGATCCGCATCCTAGAAAAACAGCGGCGGGCATTCGAATCCTTCCCGTGCACCATTTTCTGCATGAACTTTGGGAAAATCGAATAATTGCGGATTGAAGGCCCCTTGTCGCGGAGGGAGCCAATATTCTCCACTTTACGCGGCGGTGAAATTAATCGTATGATTGAAACATTCATTTCACGGGAGCGATCCCGGTGAGATTCCAGGGGGAGCAGCCATGTCGAGTGAGGACGCCTCGGTACAGGGGAAGATCATCGACGCCACCGTCGAATGCATCGAGCGGGAGGGAATCCAGGCGGTTACGATCCGCAAGATCGCCAAGCTGGCCGGGGTGAACAGCGCGGCGATCAACTACTACTTCCGCTCCAAGGAGAAGCTGGTCGATGAGGTCAAACGCCGGACCGTGGAGCACGTGTTCGAGGACTGGAGGGAGATCCTCAACGACGAGAGCCGCAGCGTGCGCGAGCGGCTGTTCCTGCTGTTCACCGACTACATGGAGGGGGCTATCATGTTTCCAGGGATCACCAAGGCTCACATGTGGGAACCTCTCATCGACGACAGCTACGATTCCCTGTTCGTGAAGCTGTTGAACGGTTTCTTTCAGGAGCTGGCGAAGAAGCTCGGCCTGGAGCTGAAACGGCCGCCGGAGGAGCTAAAGCTCGTGGTGATTCACCTCTTCTCGGCCCTCACCATGCCCGTGCTGATGCCCGACCTGTACCGGGAGTTCTTCGGCGGCAGGACGTTCAGGGAAGCCAAGGTCCGCCGCGCCCTGATCGAGCACGTGCTCCAGCTGTATTTTGACGAGGGGCAGCAGGCAGAGCAGGTGCAGGAGAGCGAAGGACAGTAGCGGGATCACGACCCGCCTCCCGCACCGAGCAGCACTTTCCCGAGGAAGGGGGTCTTCCGACCGATGGCCTGGTGCGGACACATCTCCTGGCAGCAGTAGCAGCGGATGCAGCGTTCGTAGTCGTACTCGGGCGGAGAGCCGGGGGCCCCGGCGTCGAACTCCAGCGCCTTTTCCGGCAGCGGGCAGGCTCTGACGCAGATGCCGCAGCGCCGGCAGCGCCGCGGATCGATCACCGGCCGGGGCAGCAGCAGGTTTCGGATGGAGGGGTAGTAGCCGAGCAGGGCCTTCTCCACGACACCGGTTCGCACCACCTCGAATTCCGGCTGGACCAGGTCTCCCACCGCCTCGCCCACGATCTCGATCTCTTCGACTCTGTACGTCCCGATGCCAGCCTCCGTTCCGGCCAGGCAGGTCGGGACGCAGGCGGGCTCCAAACCGATCAGCCGGGAAAACACCGCATCCGCGGCAACCGGATCCCGGGACATCACGATCGCGTTCATCCGGCGAGGTTCCCCGCTGCGCGGCCCGTTGCCCTCCATGGCCAGGATCCCGTCGAGGATGTGGATGCGCGGACGGATGCGGAGGTGCAGACGGGCAAGCAGGCGGCTGAAATCCATGGCCTGGGGATAGGCCACGTGCAGGGCGGGCTTGGCCAGGCCGGGAACGCAGCCGAAGAGGTTCTTCACCGCCCCGGTTATGCGGGTGAGCTGATGGGTTTTCATCTTGGCGAGGTTGAACAGGGCATCGGATTCGACTACGGCACGGGCGATCGGAACTCGGCGTCTGTCCGGTTCCCCGTTCCAGGCCCCTGCCAGCACCGTCTGCCGGCCGTGCTCGAAGTCCCCCATCTCGACACGGTACTTCTCAGCGACGGCGGCGAGCCCGGAATCCCTGGCCGAGGCCTGCGGCTTGACGATGCCGGAGGAATCACCGTAGGTGATCCGCGCCCCGGCCTCCCGCAGGATCTGGATCGTGGCCTCGAGCACCGAGGGGTGGGTGGTTACCGCCCGCTCGGGCGGGCAGCCGGCCAGGATATTCGGTTTCAGCAGTACCCCTTCCCCGCGTTCGACGAAGCTCCTAAGCCCGCCGAGGAGCTCGAAGCCCCGCAGCAGCGTGGTATTCAGGAACGCTGCCTCATAGCGGTCGCAGCACAGCAGCGCCACTTTCGCCCGTATCATGACCGATCCACCGCCG
>JAFGQJ010000367.1 GCA_016935715.1 Spirochaetales bacterium | reverse complement strand
CCTTCGTTCACGTCGGACAACTGAACCACACCCTCCACCTCTACGGCGGTCTCGATCCCCGGGTTCAGGTCGAGGAATGGGTGGAGCAGGAGGAGGGCGGGAAGATCTTCTGCCGTCGGCTGGAAACGCCGGCGGGTCCTCTCACCGGCAGGATCAGGCAGCGGGACGGGTGGCCCACGGAAGAGGACTTCCCCCTTCTCAAGGACTGGCTGGTGGGCCGGGCGGAGGAGATCCTGGTCAAGCCGGAGGAGGATCTGGAAAAGCTGCCCTACCTGTTCGGGCCGATCAGGGATGAAGATATCCGGGTTCTGCGGGAGGAGGCTGCCCAGGCGGACGACCTGGCCGGACGGCACGGCCTTCTCCAGGTCGGGGGCTGGAAGGGGGCGGTACGCCCGGGCGTGCAGGTCGATCCGGGGGTGATGGGCTGCGACGCCATGGCCTGGCTTTCCGGGTTCGAGGAGATCATGGTCCTCAGCCTGATGAAACCCGAGCTGATTCGGGAATACCTGCGCATCATCCACGAGTGGAATCTCAAGCAGATCGAGGTCTACCTGGATGTGACCCGGGCGGACCTGATCGTGCGCCGGGGCTGGTACGAGACCACCGAGTTCTGGACGCCGGAGATCTACCGGGACATCGTCGCACCAACCCTGCGCAGGGAGGCGGAGCTGGTGCATCAGGCGGGCCGCAAGTACGGCTACATCATCACCAGCGCCTTCGTTCCCCTGATCGACGACATTCTGGCCGCAGGCGTCGATGTGCTGATCGGCCTGGATCCCAAGGAGGGCAAGGGCACCGACCTGGGGCTGGTGAAGGACAGGTTTCAACGGGCGGGCAGGGCGCTGTGGGGCGGTGTCAGCGGGCCGATCAGCGTGGAGATGGCGACCGGAGAGCAGACCGAGCAGGCGGTTTGCGAGGCTCTGGACATCCTGGGACAGGGCGGGGGATTCATCCTCTCGCCGGTCGACAATGTACGGGACAATCCGGAGAACGCCTGGGAAAACACCCGCCGTTTTATCGATACCTGGAAGAACATCCGATAGGCGGTTTCGGGATCGCCCGGATTGCGGCGTTTGTATAGAGAGTGCTACTCTTTTACGGCTCCGGCGGTCAGACCCTTGACGATGTAGCGCTGGAATATCAATACAAAGGTTACCGGAAACAGCACTGTCAGTACCGATGAGGCGGTTATCTTCCCGTACTCGATCGAATATTTCGTGAAAAATTGTGCCAGTGCCAACGGCAGCGTGTGAAGCCTGTTCACGTTCACAATGGCCATGGCACCCATGAACTCCCCCATCGAAAAAACGAAGCAGATGACCCCTGAGGAAACCAGTCCCGGCAGGGAAATGGGCACGATGATTCTCAACAGCGCCTGCACTTTCGAAGCTCCATCGATACGCGCGGAATCCTCGAGGTCCCTGGGGATCGTCTTGAAATAGCTGTACAAGATCCAGGTGACGATCGGCAGCAGCCAGGATGTCTGCATGACGACCAGGCCCCGGAGCGTATTGGTGAGGCCCACCTGCTTGAAGATCAGATAGAAAGGAATGAGCACGGCAACGGGCGGCAGCATCTGGGCGAAGATGAGAGCGACGAAAATCGTGTTGGAACCCTTGAACTTCAGCCTGGCGAAGGCGTAGGCGGCGAAGATCCCGAAAGCAATACAGACGGCCGTCACCGATATCGCCACGATCAGGCTGTTTTTCAGCGCTGTGGCGACATTGACTTTGCCGACGCCGAGGATATCGATGTAATTGTCGATATTTACGTTTTTCGGGATGAAATTGGGTACCGGTGCGTACAGCTGTCCTCTGGGCTGGATGCTGGTCGTGACCACCCAGTAGAAGGGGAACAGGAAGAACAGCATCGTGATGGTCAGGAAGAAGTACAGGATTGTCTTGTTGATCGTTTTTCGGGTGTATAGTTTCCTCTTCATGTTACGCTATCTCACTCCTCCGCATCAGAGTGACATATCCTATGGTCAGGGCCATCGCGAACAGGAGGATCACGTACGATATGGCGGATGCGTAGGACAGGTGATAGAACTTGAAGGCGTTGTTCCAGGCGAACAGCGTCGCATTCGTGGTGATATTTCCGGGCCCGCCTTTGGTGAGCACGAAGAACAGGTCGAACGAATTGATGGCCAGGATGGTCCCGAGGATCGTTGAGATGAACAGCGGATACCGTACCATGGGGAGCGTGATCCGGAAAAATGCGCTTACCCCGCTGGCGCCGTCCATGTAGGCCGCTTCATAGAGATCGTCGGGTATGGTCTGCAGCCCGGCCAGGATGATGATCGCAAAGAACGGCGTTCCCTGCCAGACATCCGCCACCACCACGAAGGGCATTGCGAAGATCCTGCTCGACAGGAACGGAATGTATTCCTCGATGATTCCGAGCCGGGCCAGCAGAAAATTGATGACACCGACTTTGGAATGGAGCATCCATTTCCACATCAGGCCCACCACCACGAACGGTGTGGCCCAGGGAACGATGATCAGTGCCCTGCTCAAGCTTCTGCCGAAAAACCTCTCTTTCAACATGACCGCTATCAGGGT
>JAFGQJ010000071.1 GCA_016935715.1 Spirochaetales bacterium | reverse complement strand
GTGAGTTGTTCCCTCAGCTCGGGGCTCATCGAGGCGATGTACATCCCCGGCCACAGGTTCTTGCTCTGAGCGGCGATCTCTTTGTCCTCTTCCCGGATCGCCAGGCGTATGTCGAAGCTCTGTTCTCTGCCTTCACGGATCACCTTCACATCGTAGCGGTTTCCCGGGGGCAGGTTGCCCACAATCCTGGTCAGGTCGGCGGTATCCTTGACGTCTCGGCCTCCGATGCGGGTGATGTAGTCACCCGGCAGGATTCCCGCAGCGTAGGCGGGGGAACCCTTGAAGATATTGACCACGAAGGAGCCGGTTGCATCTCCGAGCTTGAAATCCTCCCGGTAGTCGGGAAATCTCTGGGGATCCACGTCTACGATCTGGACGCCGAGCCAGCCGTATTCCACCCGGCCCTTGGTGAGGATCTCATCTACAGTCTTCTTGGCCGTGTTGATGGGCACGGCAAACCCCAATCCGGCGCTCGAGCCGGTGCGGGAAGCGATCCAGGTGTTGATGCCGATCACTTCGCCCCTCAGGTTGACCAGCGCACCGCCGGAGTTGCCCGGATTGATCGATGCGTCGGTCTGGATGTAGTCGGTCAGGCTGGCGATGCTCGTGCTCGTGTCCGCCTGCCTGCCCACTGCGCTGACTATCCCCATGGTGATGGTGGATTCGAAGCCGAAGGGATTGCCCACGGCCAGTACCAGGTCGCCGACCTGCATCGAATCCGAATCGCCCAGCGTGGCCACCGGCACCTCCTCGCGGGTTTCGAACATGATCACGGCCAGGTCCCTGCGCGGATCGGCCCCTACCAGCTTACCCTTGAACTCCCGGCCGTCGTAGAGGCTGACGCTGATTTCCTCGGCCTGGCCGGCCACGTGGTTGTTGGTCAGCACGTACACCTTTCCGTTGGTTCGGGCCACGATCACGCCGGAGCCCAGACCCGGCTGCCGGAACTCCCTCTCTTCGGAATCTCCCGGGCCGGGAGAGGGGCCGAAGAAGAAGTCCCACGGCGACTGGGTGCGCGGGATCCTCTGGGTGATCACCTCGATCGTGTTGATCTCCACCACGATGGGCAGGGATGCCTGGGCAACCTGCCGAAAGGAGTATTGAATCTGCTCGAGAGTGGGTTCCAGCGGTTCGGATTTTACGGGCTGGCTCATGAGCGGACTCTCGTCCTCCGCCTCCCGCTGTCCGGCGCTGTAGGCCTGGGAGCAGGAAACGAGAAACAGAAAAAGTATCACTAGAGAGAATACGACAACGATCGCGCGTTTGTTCTGCATGATGTCCTCCTCGATCATCAACCATTTCATATCGTTTTCCACGTAACCTTTTTGTCTTTCTGCCCACCGAACCGCTTAAGGGCGGTGGGGGATACACGCCGCCGCATCCGGTTCGATCCGGACAACGCCGGGACCGCTCCCTGCTGTCGCGATGTCCTAGGCAATAATATAATAGTAATTTAACGGACCGTCGGCAAACTTTGTGCGGCTAGATCATGTGCGGTTAGATCACTGTACCGGAGGGAATAACGGCGTTTTTGGGGATGACGATGATCCCGTCGCGGATGTGGTAGTTGCCGTAATCCCCGTCTTTGCGCTCCAGGTGGTCGATGCCGATGCGGCAGACCTCGCCGATCCTGGCGTTTTTGTCGATTATGGCCCGGCGGATCAGGGTTCCCTTGCCGATGCCGATGTCCGGCACCCCCGACTCCCGATTCTGTTTTTTCTGCTCGACCGTTTCGTACCAATCCGCTCCCATGCAGACCACCCCGTCCAGCGTGGCCCCCGATTCGATGATGGTGCGGATCCCGATCACCGAGTGCATGATGTTGCCGTTGGTGATGATGCAGCCGTCGGCTGTCAGGCATTCGATGATGGTGCAGGAGTTGATCTTCGATGCCGGCAGATCCCGGCGGCGCGTGTAGATCGGCTGACTCTCCTTGTAGAAATCGAAGTCCGGAGTGATACGGGTCAGGTTGATCGTGGTCTCATAGAAGGATTTGATCGTCCCGATGTCCTCCCAAAATCCGGGGAAGATGTAGGACTGGACCTTGAAGGTTTCGATGCTGCTGGGGATGATCTCTTTTCCGAAATCGGCGTATTCATTGTCCAGGGCTTTTTTCAGGATTCCCTGGTTGAAGATGTAGATGCCCATGGAGGCCAGGTATTCCCGTTCGGGGCTGATGCCGGCCAGCTTGGGCCGAAGCGTGTCGGGAATCTTGAGATCCGCAATCTGCTCGGATTCCTGAGGTTTTTCCACGAAGCGGGTGATGCGACCCTTCGTGTTGACTTCGAGGATGCCGAAATGTCTGCACTTCTCCGCGCTGACCGGGGTCACCGCCACGCTGATGTCCGCTCCATTTTCCTGGTGGTTCTTGAAAAAATCCCGCAGGTCCATGCGGTACAGCTGATCGCCGGAGAGGATCATGTAGTAGTCGGGATTCTGGTTGCGGAAGTGGATGAAGTTCTTTCGCACCGCGTCGGCGGTGCCCATGTACCAGCTGGAATGTTCGTAGGTCTGCTCCGCCGCCAGGATTTCTATGAACCCTTGAGAGAAGCTGTCGAATATGTACGTGTTGGAGATGTGGTTGTGCAGCGAGGCGGAGTTGAACTGGGTCAGGATGTAGATCTGGCGGAACCCCGAGTGGATGCAGCTCGAGATGGGTATGTCGACCAGCCGGTATTTCCCTCCGAAGGGAACCGCAGGTTTGGCCCTTTCCATGGTCAAAGGGTACAAACGCTCTCCCCGGCCTCCCCCCAGAACAAGACATAGAACCCTTGCCATACAATCTTACTATCCAATGGCTTAAAAAAACAGTCAAGAATATGTTAGGGTTAATTGCCGATTCACGAGGAGGGGAAATGCTGGAACGAGTCATCCGGTCCCTGCGTTCGGACGGGCGCTTCATGTCTTCAGTGGCCCACTGGGAGGTGATCCCCGCCCGCAGGGGCCGCTACGAAGATTTCCCGGCGGAGATCGACGGGCGCATCCTCGAGGCGGTTCGGTCCAAGGGGATCGAGCGCCTGTTCAGCCATCAGGCCCAGGCCTACAGGGAGGTGCGCAGGGGCGCCAACATCGTGGTGGTCACCCCGACCGCCTCCGGCAAGACCCTGGCCTACAACCTTGCCGTGCTCCAGACGCTCATCGAGCAGCCCCAGGCCAAGGCCATGTACATGTTTCCCACCAAGGCACTGTCGCAGGATCAGCAGTCGGAGTTGAACGAGATCCTCCTCGGCGGGGAGATCCCGGTGCGGATCTTCACCTACGACGGTGATACACCCCGTTCCATCCGCATCTCGGTGCGGGAGGAGGGACGTGTGGTCATTACCAACCCCGACATGCTGCACACCGGGGTGCTCCCCAATCACACGAAGTGGATCAAGTTCTTCCAATCCCTGCGCTTCATCGTGATCGACGAGATCCACACCTACCGCGGGGTGTTCGGTTCCCACATGACCAACCTGATCCGGCGTCTGAAACGGATCTGCAGCTTCTACGGTGCGGTCCCCCGGTTCATCTGCTGCTCCGCCACCATCGGAAACCCGAAAGGTCTGGCGGAGAGGATCCTGGAGGAACCGGTGACACTGATCGATGACAACGGCGCTCCGTCGGGGGAGCGGCACTTCGTGTTCTACAATCCGCCGCTCGTGGACCCGGTCCAGGGCATCCGCCGCGGCGTGGTCAAGGAATCGCAGAGCCTGGCCACCCGGCTTCTGAAGGCCGGGGTGAAAACGATCGTATTCGCCCGTTCCCGCCTCAGATCCGAGCTGATCGCGGGCTACATCCGGGATTCCCTGAAGAATCTCTACACCGACGACAGCCGCATCACCGTGGCCTCCTACCGCGGTGGTTACCTGCCGAACGAGCGCAGAGCGATCGAGAGGGGACTGCGCGGCGGGGAAATCCGGGGGGTGGTTTCGACCAACGCCCTGGAGCTGGGCATCGACATCGGAGGTCTGGACGCCTCGATCCTGGCCGGTTATCCCGGCACGATCGCTTCCACCTGGCAGCAGGCCGGACGGGCGGGACGGCGCTCCAGCGTGTCCCTGTCGATCCTGGTGGCTTCCGCCTCGCCCATCGACCAGTATATCCTGCGCCATCCGGAATACTTCTTCGGGAAATCTCCCGAATCCGGCTGGGTTGATCCGGACAACATCTACATCCTCAGCGATCAGCTCAAGTGCGCGGTTTTCGAGCTGCCCTTCGAAGAGTCCGAGCAGCTCGCCCGGGACTACAGGGAGGTCCTGGACTACCTGGAGGAGCACGGTGTGATCCGCTACACCGAAGGCAAGTGGTTCTGGTCGGACCGCTCCTATCCGGCGGAGAAGGTGTCCCTGCGCAGCTCGGCTCCGGGAAATATCGTGATCGTGGATACGACGCAGGGCAGGCAGGCGGTGATCGGTGAGATGGACAAGCCCTCGGCCAAGCTTCTGCTCTATGACGAGGCGATCTACATCCATCAGGGCGATCAGTACATCGTCAAGAAGCTCGACCTGGAGAACCAGCGCTGCTACGTCGAGAGCACCGATGTCAACTATTACACCGATTCCATCGTGAAGACCGATATCAAGGTCCTGGAGCAGGACAGCCGGCAGGCTCAGGCGGGCATGGATACGGTGATCGGGGATATCCTGGTGAGGACCCAGGCCACCAAGTTCAAGAAGCTCAAGTTCGGGACCCACGAGAACGTCGGCTACGGGGAGATCGACCTCCCGCCGGAGGAGATGCACACCCGTTCGGTGGTGCTGCTGTTCGCCCCCGGAACCGAGGCCGGCCGGGCCTTTGCCCGCCGGGCGGAGCAGGAACAGCCGATCATCATGCAGCGGCTGGGCACGCTGATCCGCAACATCGCCCCTGTTTTCCTGCTCTGCGATCCACGGGACCTGGGCGTGTCCGAACGGCTCAGGGACACGGTGTTTCAATGTCCAGCCGTCTACGTCTACGACAGCTATCCCGGCGGTACGGGTCTTTCCGAAGGATTTCTGGAAAACGCTCCGGAGATCGTCCAGGGGGCCCTGGAGCTGGTGTCGGAGTGCACCTGCGCGCAGGGCTGCCCCTCCTGCATCGGGCCGGTCGGCGCGGAGGGGGAGGGGGCGCCGATCCTCGTCAACCCCAAGGCGGCGATCGTGGACTATCTGAGCGACTGGCTCGGCAGGAGGGAGTGACGGCCCATGTCCCTGGAAAAGCGCCTGCGCTACCTGGAGAAGGCCTGGAAGCAGCGGCTCGCGGGGCAGGGTGAGGTCGGGCCGGAGATTTCTCCGGAGGTCACGCCGGACCGAGGTGAGGCGGGACGTGAAACCGGGCGAACGGGAGGGGAAACCGGGGCCACGACCCCCGATGAGCCCTTTACGGTGCAGCGGGGCTGGGAAGCGGCGGGAGCCTACTGCCTGCGCCGGCGGCTGCACTTCCCCAGCCCCCTCGCGGAGACGCGAATCTCCCAGTTCCTGCTGCCCGCCGGCTATACCGCCCCGGATCTGCTGTTTTTCGACACCGAGACCACCGGCCTGTCCGGGGGCGCGGGAAACTCGATCTTTCTCATGGGCATGGCCTGGATCGAAGCGGGCGCTCTGAGCGTGGAGCAGGTATTTCTCAAGGATTTCCCGGGGGAAGGGGAGTTCCTGTCGCTGCTTGCCGGACGCCTGAACCGGCATCGGGTGTTCGTTTCCTACAACGGCAGAGCGTTCGACGCCCACGTGCTTCGCACCCGCTTCCTTCTCAACCGCATGGCGCTGGAGCTGGAGCAGCAGACCGATCTCCTGTACTGGTCGCGCAGATTGTGGCGGCGGGTGCTTCCCGACTGCTCCCTGTCGACAGTCGAGCGGGAGATACTCGGCATCCGCCGCGAGCTGGACGTACCCGGTTTCGAGGTTCCCGGGATCTATCTGGAGTTTCTGCGCAGCGGCCGGCCCGGGCGGCTGGACGCGGTGCTGGAGCACAATCTGCAGGACGTCCGCACCCTGGCGGATCTGCTGGTCACGGTGAACTCGATCCTCCTCTGCAGGGATCGACCCGGGGCAGCGGAGCCGGCCGGTGAAGCGGATCGAAGCGCGGGAACGGGAACGGCGGACCGGACCGCCCTGGGAAGCTTCTTTTTGAGCAGGGACGAATCCTGGGGCGTGGAGCTGCTGAAGAGCGCTTTCTC
>JAFGQJ010000366.1 GCA_016935715.1 Spirochaetales bacterium | reverse complement strand
GAGCGATGTGAGAGGTTCCGGGCTCTACCCTTCCGAGACGATGAATTTGACCCTTGTGGCGGAGTTCTTTACAGGGGTCATTCCAATGCTCTGCTACGTCCTCTTCCGGGACTCCTGGTGCAGCCACTTTCGGGTAAGCCGGGAGCAGCTCAGGAAATCCTTCAATCAGGCCATGGAGATGACCCATGAGGCGTATCACCGGACCAAGCGGGAACGTTGGTCCGGTGAAGAGAAGCCCGGCTGAATCAGTTTTTATTATGTCAGATAGTTAACTAACTATTTAGTTAACCATAAATACTTCATTACGGAGGTCGAGATGAAAATCGTTGGAGTAAACGCGGGACGTTGCACCCTCTGCGGTGCCTGCGCACGGGAATGCGGTGCCGACCTGTTCAGTACGGTATCGAATTCCTGGGAAGCGACCACCCGGATGATACGCCGCGACCCTCATGGCTGGTGTACCGGCTGCGGCCACTGTCTGGCCGTCTGCCCCCGGGACGCGATCCTTTGGGAGGATGCGGAAACCCCGCCCGCACCCGCCGGCATCGAGCGCCCCGAGAGTTTCTGCGGCTACGATGTGCTTCTGCCGTTTCTGCAGTCCAAGCGATCGGTCCGCCGCTATCGCCCGACCCTGCCGGGTAGGGAGCAGATCGAAGCGGTGTTGGAGGCAATGCGCTGGGCTCCATCCGGGCACAACCTGCAGGCCAGCCGATACCTGGCGATCACCGAACGCAGCGTGCTGCAGGCGATCACGGATCATACGATCGCGGGTTTCAGGAAATTCCGCACCGTCATTCGCCTGCGGAAACTGCTCAAGTCTTTTCTGCCGCGGAATCTCTACAAGGTGCTCGATTCCCCAGGACTCCTGGAGGGGGTCAACGCCATGATCAGTCAGCGGGAACAGGGGCAGGACCCGATTCTGTTCGATGCGCCGGCAGTGATCGTCGTGTACTACCCGAACATGGGCGCCCTCTCCCTGCTCGATCCGACAATCGCCTTTACCTACGGGATGCTGGCCGCACATTCGCTCGGACTCGGTTCCTGCTGGATCGGATTCGCCATCCAGAGCCTGTACAAGGACAGGGGGATGCGCAGGTTACTGGGCGTGCCTGAAGACATGATCGTTGCCGGAGTCATGACCCTGGGATTTCCGCTGCCGGTGTATCACCGCATTCCCCCGCGCAACCCCCTTCTGGTACGCTGGCTGGACGGCGGGAACGTCGGTCTGAGAGGGTAAACTCGTCGAGAACCGCAGTACCTCTGGGACCGTCAGTCCAGTTGTTTTATCAAGCTCACGATCTCTTCATTAGAAGGAATATCCGACATCGAATGGCCGTAATGAACATACCGAAGCGTACCGGACTTATCAATGAGCATCTGGGCAGGCATTCTGCCCATCTTGAACAGCTCGACCTCTTGTCCATACAGTTTCAGTATCTTGTGCTCCGGATCGGGCAAACCTGTAAACGGCAGATTCTCCTTTTTCCAGTACTCCCGAAAAGATTCAGCATCCTCAGGCCCTACAACCAGTATTTCCGTATCCAGCTCCACGAACTGCTGATAATCTCGACGCAACTGCGCCATGTGCCTGCGGCAGAACGGTCATAAAAATCCACGGTTGAAAACCACGAGCACATTCTTGCGGCCGGAATAATCAGAGAGGGACACGTTTTTTCCATTGAGATCCTCTAAAGCAAACTCAGGCGCGTTGGTGTTCACTTCGACCCTGGCCATGTACGGTTCCTCCGTGGTTATATCTCTGACAGTCTATCACAACTCTCGTTCTCTGGATATTTTTTTCGACACCTGTGTCTGACTGCCGTACCGATGAGATCTCCGGCGGGGATCCTCGAAGGTTCGCCGCGCCTGCTCGCCGGAGCATGCCGTTTGACAATGGAAGGCAAGCTCCGTAGTTTAGAGGAAGCCGCCGCCGGCAGGGTCGTATACTCGATCACGCACGCCGAGTGGGGGCAGAAGCTCATCAGTACGGCAGGAGGAAACATGGAGATCAACGAAATCTTGCAACGCGTTCTGCAGTGGGCGCTGGACCACGGAATCAGGCTGGTGCTGATCGTGGTGCTGGCCCTGATCCTGCTTCGGGTCACCACGGTAGTGATCCGGCGGGTGTTCGACCGCATCGCCAAGAGACGTGAAGAGGAGGAGGAGTTCCGCAAACGGGCCCAGACCCTGAAATCATCCGTACACTTCGCCGTGACCATTACGATCGTCGTCGTGGCGATCATCATGAGCCTGCGGGAGTTGGGGGTGGACATCGCTCCCATCCTGGCCGCCGCCGGGATTCTGGGCCTCGCCGTCGGCTTCGGCGCCCAGAACCTGGTCAGGGACCTGATATCGGGTTTCTTCATCCTGATGGACAATCAGGTCCGGGTGGGCGACGTGGTGGAGGTCAGCGGCAAAGGGGGCCTGGTGGAAGACATCAACTTGAGGATCACCACGCTGCGAGACCTGGCTGGAAACGTGCACTACATCCGCAACGGCGACATCGGCGTGATAACGAACATGACCATGGGCTATTCCCGCTATGTGTTCGAGGTCGGGGTTGCCTACCGGGAGGACGTGGAGGAGGTCATCGAGGTGCTGAAGCAGGTGGACGAAGAGCTTCGGGCAGACCCGGCGTTCGCCCCGGACATCATCGAGCCCCTGGAGGTCCTGGGCCTGGATCAGTTCGCCGACTCCGCTGTGATCATCAAGGCCAGGACCACCACCAAACCGATCCAGCAATGGCGGATCGGCAGGGAGTTCAACCTGCGCCTCAAAAAGGCCTTCGACCGCAGGGGCATCGAGATCCCGTTCCCCCATCTCACGGTCTACCCCGGTGAGGACAAGCAGGGTCAGTCACCGCCGCTTCACGTGGTGAATGACGCTCCCGGTGCGCGCGGCCTTCGCAAGCCTGAATGACGGACGGATCCGGACCGGTCGGCCTGAGGCGAGCATGAAACGGCGCCCCCAGCCGTCCTGTTCGCTCGATGCCATTCCATCGATCGGTCTCAAGCGTTCGAATGCAAGCGAAGCAGCCTGAAAAGCAGCGGAGCCGCCAGGCCTATCCACAGACCGAGCAGGGCATAGCGGGCGAAGCGAAAAACCAGGTACAGGCTTTCTCCCTCGGCCGGAAACAGGGCTTTCAGCCCGATGTACACGGCTGCCAAACCGGCCAACCCGATGGGAAAGCGGGCGATTCGTCTCCACAGCGATCCGGTCGTGTCCTGGGAGAAAGATCGCGACAGGAACAGATGGCCGAGGGCGAAGCCCCAGAAAGCGGCCACGGAGGAGACCATGTCCTTTGAGTGATCGAGCAGCAGGGCGAGTATAGACAATCCGCCGATCAACAGCAGCGCCGCCGGCAGGGAGAGTCCGCCGATCCAGCGGGCGACTCCAGGCCCGATCCGCACGACCAGCACCAGGATCACCGCTCCAACGGCCCATCCGGCAAGGACATCGGTCGGGAAATGAACCCCCAGGTAGACCCGCGAGACTCCGATCAGGGGCACGAGCACCAGTGCCGCCAGCCAGGCCCAGCGTTTGCCCAGCTCCAATGCCAGGCAGCCCCAGATCACCACCGCCATCTGGGCGTGGCCGCTGGGAAGCCCGTATCCGCCGGCCTCGACCATGTTGATGCCCGGCTGGAAGAAAAAGGGACGAGGCTGGGCAATCACGTCCTTCAGTACGTAGTTGACCAGACCCCCCACGAGCAGCAGATACACCAGCTTCGATCCCAGGCGGGCATCCAGGCACCAGAAGAAGAGGGGAAACAGCAGGAGATAGAACTCCTCGTTCCCGAGGAAGGTGATGCCCCTGAAAAAGCCGTCGAGCAGCGGGCCTCCCCGAGATTGCATACCCGCGATGACATCGATGCCCCAGGACAACAGCGGGCTCATATCAGTATTGAGGCACAATAACCGGGGGCGCATCAACCCGCCGGGTGCCCGTATGGAACGCCGCCCTGACGAAATCGATATTGTCCCCGGCAGGCCGCGGACGCGATGCGTGGGTCGAATGGAATCTCGAGAATCCGCCCAACCCGGACCCGGAAGCCTATACCGAAGCGGTTCTGAACGCTGAGGTGCGATCGGCCTGCCGGGCGCTCTCCCAGCGCTCGACGTTCAAGCCCTTAACCAGGAGCCAGATCGAAAACGCCAGTTCGCCGGGAACCGCCAGGACTATAACGGCTACCGACAAAATCTCGTCGAACCGTGGCAGAAGCATATGCCCGAAACTCTGTGCCAGATACCCTACGCCCGCCACGAAAAGCAGGATCCCGAGGATGCGGGGCCAGAAACCCGACTTGAACACGAGGTAGCCGAGCAGCAGCAGGTGGAAACCGAAGAACAGTCCCCAGACGAGAACGACGAATGCGTTCGCATCGAGAAACAGCATCGAAAGGGCGTTCAGCTGATCGCCGTCGAACACCGCCAGATAGCCGGCCCCGCCGAGCAGCAGCAGGACGAGGCTGCTGGTCAGCAGGTTGACAGCCTGGACGACGGCTTCCCCGACCCTGGAGAATGCCGCTGCCAGAGACAGAGGTCGGCTGACCGGTCGAAGCAGCACGTACAGCAGAGCCGCCAGCACGATTTCGACCAGGAACACGATCGTCTCCGCCGCCATGCCGAAGCGGAACACCAGCCCGGAGGCCGTGAGGTTCGCGGCCGTCGCCGCGGCGTCTCCGGGCACCACGAGGCTGGCTCCGCCGAGGAGAAACGGGAACGGGGCGACCACGAATATGATCAGGTACAACACCCCGGACACTCTCGCCGTTCTCTTGATCGCGTTTGTTTTTTCCCTGCGCCCTTCTGCAGGTTGCGTCGTTGCGGTCATGGGTTTCTCTCCTTTATGTGCACCAACTCAGGTGCAGCGTTGTTTTTGTATTGGATCGATATCATCCGGCCGGGCTCACCGCCCTGCCGCCGCGGATCAGCAGCCAGAAGATAAACACCACTTCCCCGACGAACGTGAACATCGACAGCTCGAGCGCGAAGGGAAGGCCGAGCAGCATGACCAGAGCGTCCAAGACGTACCCGGCGCCCGCGACGATCAGGAGCACGCCGAAGATCCAGGACAGGGAGCCGTATCGCCAGACGAGCGCCCCGGTGATGCCGAGGTGCAGCCCAAAGAAGATCAATCCGGCCTGCCAGCCGCGTTCGAATGTTTCCGCGAGGAACAAAGTCTGCTCCGGGTCCAGTGAAGCCGAGCCGGCCGCTGCGAACAGGCTGTTGATCGCCACGGCGAAGATTGCCGCAAACACCACGCGGAGCCAGGCTCCGAGCAGTGAGAGGCTCGGATTCATCGCACGAAGCACCAGGTACAGTCCCCACGCGACGAGCACGTCCAGTACTGCAACGGCCAGCAGTCCCGCGGCCCCGAGGCGGAACAGCGCGGCCGAGCCGGCGATGTTGGCCGCGGTGGCCTCTGCGTCGCCCGGCACGATCAGGTTGCCGATGACGGCGAAGTTGCTCAGCCCGGCAATGACCGCCATCGCCAGGAGCGAGAGCCCGGCGACGATCGCAGCCGTCCGGAGCCGGGTATCGCGGCCCCGCCTCTTCGTACCTGGTTCGAACGTCGTTTTCTCCCAGTCCTTCTCCCTCTGCCCCTTCATGAGCTCCGTTGTCGTGGTCATGGATTTCTCTCCTTTTTGTATGCGTATGTGCCTGTCATGTATCCGCCGGGTCTTACACGGCTCGGGCTCCTCGTCCCGCTGCGGCAAGGTCTGCATCGCTTTCCGTGATACCGAGGGGGTCCAGAGTGATCACGACACTTCCGGTCTTGTGCCCTTTTTCGACGTACCGGTGAGCCTCGGCAATCTGTTCGAATGAGTAGCGCCTGTCGATGACGGGCTTCAGCTGCCCCGCCTCCACGAGCTTTTTCAGGAGAACGAGGTCCTCCGCACGTGAGTCGGCTACCCCGGATGCAACCGAAACGAACCGTCCGTTCGGAGCCAGGGCTTTGCGGCAATGCGAAGGGGAGGTCTTGCCGACGGCGTCGAAGATGAGGTCGTAGAGCTCCCCGCGTCCGGCGAAGTCTTCTCTGCTGTAGTCGATCACCTGCCCGGCACCGAGGGTTTTCACCGTTTCCCGGTTCGCAGGGCCGCACACTCCCGTGACCCGGGCCCCGAAGCAGCGCGCCAGCTGTACCGCGGCGGTTCCTACCGCTCCCGATGCGCCGTAGATGAGAACTTTCTGGCCGCTTTGAATGCTTCCCTTGTCTCTGAGGAAAAACAACGCGGTCAGCGCTCCGAAAGGAATGGCGGCGGCCTCCTCATGGGAGAGGTTGGCCGGCTTGCCTGCCACCACTCCGTGCTCCGGGAGACGAACGTACTCGGCATGGGCACCGAGTTTCGTTCCGGTCGATGCGAAGATCTCCTCGCCCTCGCTGAACCGCTCTACGCCTGTTCCCACAGCTTCGATCTCTCCGGACAACACGGAGCCCAGTATCGGCTGTTTCGGCCGCAACAGGCCGCTGAAGAGCCTCACGGCGAAGGGATCCGCCTTCCTGGTCCTCCAGTCCCCCGAGCTCACCGATGTCGCGCGCACTTTTACCAGGATCTCATTGTCCCCGGGAACGGGTTTGTCCAGCTCCCTTGTCTGCAATACGTCGGGTCCCCCGTATTTGTGATATACAACGGCTTTCATCTCTGCGCACTCCTTTGCTATAAATATTATTGAAATAGTAATATTTAAACGGACCGAGGTCAAATGAACCGGCGAAGAGTTTCCCGGTGGGATCGGCGGCACCTCGGTCAGTCTGTCGCCAAACACGGCGAAATCGATTATGGTGAGGCAGGGTTTCCGAAGGATGAAGGAAAAAGCAATGGAGCTTACCGAAAGAGTATCTAGGAACAACTACATCTGCTTCTTGTGGCACGCGACTCTTCTCGCCCTGACGCAGAATTTCATGGATGTGGATACTGTCGTCCCGGCCATGATGATCGATGCAGGCGGCACCTCGGTGCACATCGGGCTGCTCACCGCCATTCTGGTCGGCGGAAGCAAGCTGTCGCAGCTGTTGTTCGCGCCGTTTCTGAGCGGTCAGCCGGCCAAGAAGAACCTGCTGCTGACGGGCATCAACGCCCGCATCGTGTCCCTGGCCGGCATCGGTGTGCTGTTCGTTCTTTCCACCGGAATCCCGGACGCGCTGGTCATCGCCGCGATCTTCGTGCTCATCGGTCTGTTTTCCGTGAGCGGCGGATTTGCCAATATCACCTATACCGATATCCTGGGCAAATCCGTACTGAATACACGGCGGAAGCATTTCTTTTCAGTCAACCAGATCGTCTCCAGCCTGGGTGTGGTGGTATCGGCGTTTTTCGCCAGGCGCATCCTCCGCACAGAGGCGTATCCCGACAACTACGCCTGGCTGTTCTTCATCGCGGCCGCACTGCTCGGGCTGGCTTCCCTGGGTTTCTGGAGGATCAGGGAGGTGATCGCGGAAAATCTGAAAATCACGAGCGTCGCGGAGTTTTTCAGGGTTACCAGGAACGAGTTCCGCAGCAACAGAAGGCTGCTGAGCTATCTGCTGGTCATCAACACCCAGGGTATCGCCCTGGTCCTGATGCCGTTCCTGATTCTCTACGCAAAAGAGGTCTTCGGCGCGGACAGCCGGAATATCGGCAACTACCTGCTGCTGAAAGTGCTGGGCGGCGTGATCACGGGAAGCATCCTCTTCTATTACGCCAGGAAAATACGATACCAGCATATCCTGTACGCCACCTCCCTGCTGGCGCTTCTGATCTGCGCGTCCATGATCGTCTTTCCCGGAACGACCCTCTTCCCCTACATTTTCCTGTTCGGCGGTCTGGTATACGCCTTCCACCGGATCACCGCTTCCGGTGTCCTGCTGGAGGTTACGACGAATCGGAATCGGGCGCTGGTTACGGGCCTGTCCGGAGCCGGCAACATCCTGCCCACCTTGTTTCCCCTCCTGGGAGGATGGATCGTCGAACGCTTCGGGTTTACATTGTTCTTCATGATAGTGGCAGCGGTGATCGTGGTCTCTTTCTACACGATCTACAAGCTCGACTGCCGGAAATAGCAGCGGGACGCGGGACTGTAGGGATGCGGCACGAACAAAAATATCGGAAAATGCTTGACTTCTAGAAAAGATGCAGTATATTGTTAGTGATCGTTAACTAATGAGGTATTAGAAGGAGCGTAGATCGGGGATGGAGTTTTCCAGCCGTCAGAAACAGATCATTGATGCTTCCATCGAGCTCATCGCCCGACGGGGCATCCAGGAGCTGACCATCAGGAACCTGTCCGAGATGGTGGGTATTTCCGAGCCCGCCATATACCGCCACTTCGCGAGCAAGACCGAAATCCTCCTGGCTCTGCTCGGATTCTTCGGAGAGCAGAGCGAAAAGACCTTCAAGGAGATCGCCAGCAGGAAGGCTTCGGCCCTCAACAAGCTGCAGGCCGTGTTCGAACACCATTTCCGGTACTTCGGGGAAAACTCGTCATTCTCGGCCGTTTTGTTCTCGGAGGAGATATTCCGCAATGACAGCGCCCTTTCTTCGAAGATGTTCCAGATCATGCAGGGGGCAAGGAGCCATGTGCTGGGCTTCGTCAGGGAGGGGCAGATGTCGGGACAGGTGCGTGAAGACATCCCGGCCGATCAGTTGAGCCTGATTCTGATCGGAGCGTTGAGGCTGCTGGTGACGCAGTGGCGCCTTTCGGGTTTTTCCTTCGAGCTCGTGGAAGAGGGCGGCAGGCTCTGGGAGGCTCTCCTGGCTTTGTTGAGAGTATAGGAGAGTCTGGCACGATTCGTGCCT
>JAFGQJ010000365.1 GCA_016935715.1 Spirochaetales bacterium | reverse complement strand
TTCACCACCAGCCAGATCTGTGCCGGGCGCAAGTCCGACACGGAGTTCCAGATCTACGGCTCCGAATGCTCCTACGCCTGGAACCACAACGAGGCCACCAGGCTCTGGATCGGCCATCGTGAGAAGGCGAACGAGATCCTGATAGAGAACCCGACCCTGCAGGACCCTAGCACCGCCCGGTACGCCACTCTGCCGGCGGGCCACCCATTAGGTTATCATGATGCGGTGCTCAATCTGTTCAGGGACTACTACCAGGCCGTGGAGAACGGCGGCAAAGCGAGCGAGCCGCGTCCCACTTTCGAAACCGGTCTGGAAGAGATGAAGATCCTGGAGGCGATTATGGCCAGCCACAGGAAGCGCGGCTGGGTCGAAGTCGGAGATTGACAGGGGCGTCGAGCAACAACGAGTGAGGAGACGGAGGATGAGTGAGAAGCAGCGGGAGATTCGCATCGAGTGTCTGCGGCCGGGACAGCTGAACGAGGAGCGGAAGCGCTGCCCCCTGGTGTTCGTCCCCATCGGGCCCCTGGAGTACCACGGTCCCCACCTGCCGGTTGGAATGGATGCGATCAGCGCCACCCAGTGCGCTCTGGAGGCCTGCAGGAGGTTCGGCAGGGGCGTTGTGCACCCGACCCTCTTCTGGGGCACCGAACGGGAGCGCCCCGACTGGATGCTGGAGAGCTTGGGATTCGAGCGCAGCGATTGGATCATCGGCATGGATTTTCCCACGGCGACCTGGAAGAGCCACTACTACCACGAGCATCTGTTCGCCCTGGTGGTGGCCAGCGCCATCGAGATGCTGATACAGGGCGGGTACAAGGTGATCGTGCTGGTCAACGGCCACGGGGCCTGGAATCAGCTGGAGACCCTGGACCGCCTGGCAAAGCACTATTCCAACAGCACCGATGCCCTGGTCGCCTGGCGCCTGGCCTTCACGTTAGATGTTTCCGAGAAGAACCTGGCCGGCCACGCCGACCTGTTCGAGACCTCGATGATGCTGTACTATCAGCAAGTCGCCTATGGTTCCGTTTCCATGGTGGACCTGTCCCGGCTTCCGGAGCGGGGGGTGCCGATCCGCTACCCGGATTTATCGATCGTGGACGGCCCCGGCTTCAGCGAGAATCCCAGCCCGGGAAGGGTTGTTCAGACCGACCCGCGGGACGCGACGGCGGAGAAAGGCAGGAAGATCTTCGAGGATACGGCGCAGCTGTTCGTGAAGATAGCCGAAGAGGCGTTGAAGATGAAGAAACTTGGATAGGTGGATGTTTAATTCCACTTTATTGTAACGGCGGTGCAGACCGTGACCGGCTGTAGATAAAAGATCGGGAGGGAAGCCGGTCGCCGGAGGAAGGGATGCTGAAAACCGCGATTGCCCGCGCCGACATCACGCCCCGTGAGAGCGTGCCGCTCATGGGCTACGGGGACCGCACCCACAACTCCGAGGGCGTGCACGATCCGCTTTTCGCCTACGCCTGGTGGCTGGAGCCCGAAGGCTGTGAACCCCTGGTGTGGATCGTACTGGACCTCTGCCTGATGAGCCCGTCCTCCGCCGGCCGTCTGGCCCGGGTGATATCGGGTCAGACCGGGATCGATCCCGATCGGATCCTGCTCTCGATGACCCATACGCATTCGGGGCCGGACACGGTGTTCATCGGTTTGAACGACGAGCCCTGGGCCGAGCGCTACTATCGGCTTCTCATCGAAGCCTGCACCCGGGCCGTCCGCTCGGCCCGCAGCCGGGCCTTTCCCGGCCGCATCGAGCTCCGCACCGCCCGGAGCGATCTGGGGGTGAACCGGCGGGATACCGCCCGTCCGATCGACCCCAGGGTGGTGCTCCTCTCGCTGGTCGACGAGACGGGCAGCGAGAAAGGTTTCCTGTTCCACTACTCCTGCCATCTGACCGTGCTCGGCGTGGACAACTACCGGATCAGCGCCGACTGGCTGGGCCCGGTGCGGGGGCAGCTGGAGGAGGAGCTCGGGATGCCGGTTATGTTCCTCCAGGGCGCCGAGGGAAACGTGGATCCGGTGAGCCGAGGCGCCCTGGACATGGCGGATCCCGATCAGGCGGTGGGCTCCTCCTTCGAGGTCCTGGATGAGCTGGCGGGCGGCATGATCGCTGCGCTGCGCCGGGGCAGGGACTCCGGTGCCGAGGCGACCCTGGACGCCCTGTCCGTGCAGAGGCGGACGGCCGCACTGCCCCTTCGTTACGGGGGGTTGAGCCGGGAGCAGGTGCAGGAGCGGATCGAGCGTTGGAAGGAGAGCTTTGCCGGATTCCTGGAGATCCCCGGTCAGGAGGTGCCGGAGGATTGGAGCATCAATGCCCTGATCAAGGAGCAGGCCCGCAGGAAGGGTCTCGGCGATGCGGAAACGCGGAAATGGGTGGCCGAGCAGTTCACCTATACGTCGTTCATCGGCATCTACAGGATCGGGGGAGAGCTGATCGACTCCGGGAAGGGCCGGATTCCCTGCCCGGCCACGGTTCTGGATTTCGGCGCTCTCAAGATCCTGGGCGTTCCCATGGAGGTGCTCCTGGACGTGGCCTTCGACTGGCAGCGGCGCTTCGAGGGGTCCATCGCCCTGGTGTGCGGTCTGTTCGGCGGCTGGATCGGTTATCTGCCCCACAGGAGCAACCACGAAGAGCCGCTTGCCGGGCAGCGCTACGAGACGGTGTCCACGATGTTCGCCCCGGACGCCTCCCTCGAGCTGCTCGAGACGGCTGAGAGAATGGTGCGGTGAGCCCCCTGGCTCAGGGCGCTCAGCCCGGCTTCTTCTCCCAGATCTCGAGCCGGTCGTCCCAGCTCCAGCCGCCGGCCGGCGCCGGGGTATCCCGTACCGGCAGGTTGGGGTAGATCGATTTGACTTCCTCCCAGGATCCCAGACCGGAGAGGGTGTCCATGGCCCGCAGATTGAGGTAGCCGGCGCAGTTGGCCAGCTTCAGGCACTCCTGGATCGAGTGTCCCCGCAGCAAGCCGGTCAGAAAAGCGGCGATCGAGCAGTCCCCGGCCCCGGTGGAGGTGGCTATGCTGTCGGCCCGAAAAGCCGGACACCACAGCTCCCGGTCGGCCCAGGCGGCCGGATCGGCCGGGGCGGCCCGGCCGATCCCGGCGATCTCCTCCCGGCCCGCGGTCCTGATGTACCAGCCGTTGTGCCCGGCCTTCAGAACCGCGATCCTGCAGCCCATGGACAGGTATTCCGCCGCGAATCCGCCGACCTCCTCCGCAGTGACGAAGTCGATCAGCTCCCGGCCGCCCTGGGCCTCCTTGCGCTCCAGGTACTCCCGGGGATGCAGGGTGAAGAAGGTCTCCTCGATGCTCGGCACGAAGATGTCGACGTAGGGCAGACAGCGCTCGTAGATCCTGCGCCAGTCGGTCCGGCCCGCCTCAGAGTCGGGATCGGGCAGGGAGATGTCCAGGGAGGTGGTCGCCCCCGCCTTCTTGATTTTCTCGAGGATGTCCGCCAGCTCCCGGCCGTCCTCCAGGTACAGCGAACGCATCAGCGTGGGATAGCCCAGGTGGAACAGGCGGCCCCTGCCCACCGCGGCCATGTTGATGTCCCCCGCGGCGAAGGTGTCATTGGTACCGGGGCAGTGCATGAAGATCCGGTCGATGCCGGGAGGAGCGATCACCACGGTGTAGGAGCTCGCCTCTCCCTCGGCCACGGATATCCCCTCGGCGCTGCCTTTTTCCCGGACGATGTCGATGATGGTCCTGCCGATGGCGTCCCCCCCCACCTTGGCCATGAAGGCCACCGAGCAGCCGAAGATCTTCATCGCGGTTCCCACGTTGGAGACCGACCCGCCGGTGGAGAAGGTCATCGCTCCCATCTGCACCAGCGTTCCCGGCTGCAGGAGATCGGCGATGCTGGTCGTTTCCCTGTCCGTTTCGAAACGGGGGATCATGTCCAGGCACAGGTGGCCGGCCACGATCACGTCGTAGTTGGACTGTCCCAAGTGCTCCCTCCTCGCCTCAGACGGATATCACCTCGTGTTCGATCAGCCACCGCACGGACTCGTGTACCGCCTCCAGGGAGGCGTAGCGGGGCTGGTAGCCCAGCAGCCGCCCGGCCTTCTCGATGCTGCAGTTGGGGCTGTGGGCGATGTGGTCCCAGGTGTAGCCGGCATCCTCTTCCGTTTCGCCCTGCTTCCACTGCTCCCAGGGCAGGAAGCGCAGCTTCGCCTCCCTGCCGAACCAGGCCGCCGCCTTTTCCGCGTAGCCCCTCAGGGTGAGGGCAGTCGGGGAGACGAGGTGGAAGCTCTCTGCGACCGATGCGCTCCAGTTGGCGATCGCCCTGACGAATCCCTGGGCCACGTCGTCCGCGTGCACGTGGTGGACCGTTTCCAAGCCCAGGTTGGGAAGGGGCAGCTCCCGCCCGCCGGCAAGGAGCTCGAACACCCGGGGATTGAAGTTCCCCGCCGGGTTCAGGGGCGGCCAGCCCTCTCCCACGATGTGCCCTGGGTGCAGGACCGTGGCCGGAAAGCCGTGAAGCCGGGCCTGCTCCAGGAGGTAGCGCTCCATCTCTTCCTTGCGGACCCCGTATTCCCCGAAGGGCCGGCGGGGAGCGCTCTCCGTGGTGGGCACGACGGTGCTGTGCCCGTGCACCCAGATCGTGCCGCAGCACAGGTAGTGCTGAACCGCCCCCTTCAGAGCCTCGACCAGATGGCGGGCGCTGTCGGCGGTGAAGCAGATCATGTCGACCACGACATCCGGGGACAGAGCCAGGATCTTCGCGGCGAAGGTGCCTTCGGCCTCCAGGGCCTCGCGATCCAGCTGTACCCGGCGCACGTCCTTCCAGGCCGCGTGGGTCCGGTAGGGCTCGCGCCTTCCCCTGCTGACCGCCGTCACCTCGTGGCCCAGCTCCACTAGGCGGGGAACCAGGTACCCCCCAACGTGTCCCGTTGCGCCCAGAACAGCGATTCTCATCTCGTCCTCCTCTTTCTCCGTCCTGCTCAACGCATGAACAGGCCGCCGTTGATGTCGATCGTTTCGCCGGTGATGAAGTCGTTCTCGATCAGGAAGCGGATCGCCCTGGCCACGTCCTGCGGACGGCCGTTCCGATCGAGGGGCGTGCTCTTCCTGAACTTTTCCATCCGCTCGGGGGTGGAGTAGCGCTCGTGGAAGGGGGTGTCGATGACCCCCGGTGCGACGGCGTTCACCCTGATCTTCGGAGCCAGCTCGGCCGCGGCTCCGCGGGTGAAGCTGTCGATGGCCCCCTTGGCCGCCCCGTAGAGGGTGGCGGTCGGTGCGCCGTGCCGGGCCGCGATGGAGGTGACGTTCACGACGCAGGGATCGGTTCCCTTTTCCAGGAGGGGAACGAACAGGGAGGTGAGGAGCATGGTCGAAAAGGTGTTCAGGGCGAAGATCCGCTCCATCGTGCCCCACTCCAGCTCCCCGACGGCCTGCCGCTGCACCAGCCCGCCGGCGTTGTTCACCAGGACGTCGACCCGGTTGGTCATCACCGATACTTCGGCATACAGGGCGTCGCAGCCGGCCTCCCCGAACAGGTCCGCCTGAACCAGGTGGGCCGTTCCGCCCCGCTCCTGCACCTCCGCCGCGGTCTGTTCGGCAGCCTCCCTGGAGGAATTGTAGTGGATGAAGATGTTGTTGCCCTCGGCGAGCAGCCGCGCGGTTTCGGCGCCTATGCCGGTGCTGGCGCCTGTGACGACGATCATTTTCGACATTGTCTGTCCTTCCTTTCTACCAGAGTGTGAGGGAGTCGAGGAAAATCCGACGCAGCTCCTCGCGGCCGAACGGCCGCGGGCAGAGTCCGGTCACCCTGTGCTGGGGCAGGGTCCCTTCCACCAGTTGGTCCACGTCCGCCTGCGAGTACCCCACGGCGGAGAGTCCGTTGGGCATGCCGGTCTTCTTCATCAGGTCGATCACCGCATCTGCCAGGATCTCTCCGGCCTGCTCCTCCGCCGCACCGCCGGTCGCTGCGCCCATCAGGCGGGCCGCCTCCAGGTGACGCTGCGGCCGGGCCGGGCCGGTGAAGCGCAGGGCGGCCGGCGCGTTGAGGACCACGGCCATGCCGTGGGGTATGATGGGCCGGCCCGGCGGGTAGCCTTCCGGGACGTAGTCCCGCACCATGCCGGAAACCGGGTAGGACATGCCGTGGGGCAGGTGAAGCCCGGCGTTGCCGAAGCCGATGCCGGCGAAGGTGGCGGCGATGATCATGCTGCTCCTGGCCTCCTCGTCGTCCGGATGCTCCACCACGCGGAGGATGCTCGGACTGACCAGCTGGATGGCTTTGGCCGCCCAGACGTCGCTGATCGGATTGGAACCCTGGTAGGCGGGCCGGTCCGCCGGGCTGCGCGGCGCCTCCCTGCGGTCGAAGGGCAGGTTGGTGTAGGATTCCAGGGCGTGCACCAGCACGTCGAAGCCGGTGCAGGCCGCGGCCATGCGCGGCAGGGTGCGGGTGTTCTCCGGGTCCACGATCCCCAGGTTCGGCCGGATGTGCCGGTGGGCGATGCCCGTCTTGGCGTGCATCTCCACCAGGTCGAAGATGATCACTCCGGTGGTCTCGCTGCCCGTGCCGGCGGTGGTGGGGATGCCGACCATCGGTTTCAACGGACCGGGAACCGCTTTTCCCTCCCCGATCGGGGCGTTCACGTAGCTGAGGAAATCGGCGGGGTAGGTGGAGTACAGATTGGCCGCCTTGGCCGTGTCCATGCTGGAGCCGCCGCCCACGCCGACGAATCCGTCGAAACGTCCCTCCCGGGCGAAGCGCACCGCCTCCTTGAGGGACCCGTCGGTGGGCTCGATGCGCGTTTCGGCGAACAACACCGCCTCGATCTTCTCCTTCTTCAGGCTCTCCAGCACCGCGCCCACGGGGGGAAGATCCGCCAGGCGCCGGTCGGTGACCACCATGACCCTGGAGGCGCCCAGCTCCCTGAGATCGAAGCCCACCTCCCGGGTGGCGCCGAATCCGTATTTGATGGCCGCCGAGCTCATGGTCAGCACGGTTTCGTGTTTCATTCGGATGCCTTTCCCGATGCGCCGCCCGTCCGCAGAGAAAATCCCGCGGCGCATCCGCTTGACGCCTGAACAGTATAGAGGGTTTGTAATTCCCTGGCAACGCCGGGGGCGCGCTCGGAGTGCTCGCAGCTCTGCAGGGCGGGAACGTACGCTCCGATCGACCCGGCTCGATTTGCGAGAGGCTGGATCTCTTGACTCATAGTAATTAGCAAATTATACTCTTTACATGAGTAAGCGATTGCAGGTGATCCTCAGCGATCAGGAGATGGAGGAGATCCAGTCGGTAGCCCGGCAGGAGCACATGACAGTCTCGCAGTGGGTACGGCACGCGCTCCGTGCCGCCCGCAGGAGCCGATCCGCCAAGGACGCTGCCAGGAAGATCGCGTCGATCCGGGCCGCTGCCCGCCATGAGTTTCCCACCGGCGACATTGAGCAGATGCTCGCCGAGATCGAGAAGGGCTACCTGAGCTGATGGTCCTCGTGGACTCCAACATCCCGATGTACCTCGTGGGCGCCGATCATCCTCACAAGATCGATGCGAGGCGGCTCCTCGAACAATTCTCCTCCGAGGGTACCCGGCTGGTGACCGATGCCGAGGTGCTGCAGGAGATCCTTCATCGTTACCTCGCCATCGATCGCCGGGAGGCGATACAGCCTGCATTCGAGGTTCTCCTCGGCGTCGTGGATGAAGTCCATCCGGTGGAGCAGCGGGACGTCGAACGGGCCTTGAGCGTATCCCTCGGCTACCCCGGCCTGTCCGCCCGTGACGCCCTGCACGTTGCGATCATGCTTCGACACGGGATATCGCGAATCATGAGCTTCGATGCGGGATTCGATTGCCACCCCGGCCTGACCCGCATCTTCTGAGCCTCTCTGCTTCGAAGCCGGAGGCGGCGATCCCCCGAAATCCTCAACCTTCCAGGTAGGCTTTGGTCCGCTTCAGGGACTGCCCGGGATCGATCGTGGGCCAGTACTCCAGGCCCACTCCGCCCTCGTAGCCGAGCTTGTCGATCTCCCGGAGGATGAACGGATAGTTCAGCTCGCAGTCGTAGGGCTCGTGGCGCCCCGGCACCCCGGCCACGTGGAAGTGACCGATGTGCCGGATGTTCTCCCGGATGAAGGCCACCACGTTTCCGTCCATGATCTGCATGTGGTAGATGTCGTACAGCATCTTGACGCTGTCGCTGCCCACCTCTTTCAGCACCCGGATGCAGGTGTGGGGGTCGTCCAGGAAGTAGTCCGGGTGATCGACCCGGGTGTTGAACGGCTCCAGGATCAGGGTGACGCCGCTCTTCTCAGCCGTGGCTGCGCAGGCCTTCAAAGTCCCGATCATGTTCTCGATGGCCCGCTCCCGGGACAAGCCGGGAACGTTGTTTCCCGCCCCGCTGATGAAGGCCCTGCAGCCGATCTTCCTGGCCAGCTCGATCATCCCCTCGAAGCTATCCAGGATCAGGCCGCGATCCTGCTCGTCGATCATGGCTCCGACGACGCCGCCGTCGGGATGGTTGAACACGAAGTCCGTGCAGCTCAGCCCGTACTTCTCGTTCAATTCGGCGAGCTCCTCGAAGTCCTTGTCCTCCGGGATCAGGGCGCTGCCGTCGAAGCGCATGTTGTGGAACCAGAACTCGTAGTACTTGAACCCGAGCTCGTGCACCCTGGCCAGCCTGTCCCGATAGGGAAGGTCGGAAAAAAACGGTTCGATGCATACACCGATGTTTGCCATTGCGTATCTCCTTGTATCTCCGTTTCCCTACAGCAGCACCGAGGCGACCTTGCGCACGCCTTCGGCTATCTGGTCGCACTGCTCGTCGCCCATCTGCGGCGGAATGTCCAGATGCACGCTGCGGGACAGCCAGGCGGCCGTCTGGGGACAGGCATCCGGCTTGTACTCGGGAACGGACCCGGACAGGGGACAGTTGAAGGGGCATCCCTTCCGGGTGGGCATCATCTTGCCGTGCAGCATGGTCCAGTGCTGGTACACGTGCCAGTCGGGAATGCCCTTGTTGTAGATCCCCGCCGCCTCCACGCCCTCCGCGTTGAGTGCATCGACGAAGCGCTCCACCTTGTCCGCCTCGGGGAGGTAGAGGATCAGGCAGACCGCCGTGTCCCCGTCCTGGTCGGTGACCTCCCGGAACTCGACACCCCTGGATTTCAGATCCAGGATTCCGTCCTTGATGCGCTTCTTGTTGTGCCGCATGCGGGCCACGATGCCGTCGAGCTTGCCGAACTGGGCCAGGGCCACCGCTCCGGTGAGCTCGCTCATGCGGAAGTTCACCCCGAAAAAGATCTCTCCCGCGAACTCGGGCGGGGCGAAGCGGTCCTTGCGCCAGCAGGCCGCCACGTCGTGGTAGGCCTGGGAGCGGGTGTACAGCAGATCGTCGTCCGTGGCCAGCACGCCCCCTTCCCCCGAGGTGATGATCTTGTGGTACTGGAGGGAGAAGGCGCCGATGTCGCCGAAGCTCCCCAGCTTCCTGCCCCCGAAACTGCC
>JAFGQJ010000364.1 GCA_016935715.1 Spirochaetales bacterium | reverse complement strand
GAGACCGGTGAGAGCGAAGGAGGCGCCCCGGGGAGCGTCAGCCATCATACGGGCGCCAATTATCAGACCGACAAGCTGGAGGCCATCATCATCCGCTTTGCCAAGGAGGAACTGTCCCACGTTTCCGATCAGCAGATCGAAGCAGAGGAGGAATACTTCACGGCCAGCAGGATCGACGAGGAGCAGCGCGAGGAGACCCTGAACAAGCTGTTTTCCCTGGCGATCTCCCAGCTCGTCGACTACTCCACGGTTCGCATACAGCAGGGGACGGCGGCAACCGTGCTGCCGCTCAGTCCGGCGCAGAACACATCGAGCCTCGACTGCGAGTACTTCACCGAGCAGCTGATCCTGAGCTTCGGCAAGGACGAGGAGCTCAGGGATCTGTTCCGCATAGTGGAAAGACAGGATCTCCAAAAGATACTGGCGGAGCTCGAGCTCCAGCTCAGCGATTTGTCCGAGGAGCAGGGGGCGGCCCGGGTGGGGAAGCTGATGGGAGCCGAGCTGCTGATCATCGGCAAGCTCTATTCCACGACTGACGGCTTCGAGCTGTTTTTGAAGCTCGTCCGGGTACAAACCGGAGAGGTGTTGAGCGTGACCAAGGCGATCATCGATGCCGCCCTGGGATTGGAGGCCTGAACCGGCGACCATGCAAGACTACAAACGGGCGATCAACCAGTTGCAGCGGGATATCGACAGGAACGGTGGTGAGATCCTGCTGCGCTTGAGGAAACTGGGTGAATATTTGTCGTATCAGGATGCCGCGCTCCTGCCCACCGCCGAAATGAAGGAGCTGCACGAAAGAATCGGGGAGCTGCGGCGCCAGCTTCCCGAGAGCCGCCAGCAGGTGAAAAGGATCCTTCAAACCGTTGCGGGAAACCAGGAGCTGGAACGGGAGATCCGGCGCAGGAAACTCCAGATTACCGAGCTGAGCCGCCGGAATCAGGAGATCTGCGAAGCCATCGGCAGAGCGGCCTATCGGGCTTACAAGAGCTTGCCCGCCCCGACCCGCAGCCACGACGCGTTGTTCGATACGCTGGACCGACAGGAGAGGGGGTTGGCCGATCTGGAGGCGGAGCAGGAATCGATTCAGGCCCGCGACCGGGACGGCAAGTTTTTCAGAATCTTTCGCGAGACCGGCCGGTCGGTTTACCTCAAAGGTCTGCTGTCCCTGCGGCGCAAGGCCGTGGCGAAGTCCTACAACGAAGTCGGGAAAAAACTCTGCGATTCGCCGTTGAAGGACGAGCTGAAAGGCGGCGGGCTGCGGGAGGCCCTGGCTCCGTACGAATCCAACGAGCGGGAGATCTCCTCCCTTCAAGGGGAAATAGACAAGCTGCAGGCGGAAATGGCGGAGAAGTGGAACGATCTGAAAAATCTCGGCGCCCATCGCTCCCATCAAAAACGGGTCCGGGAGATCGAATCCGAAATCCAGCGCATCGAGGCCCGGCTGCAGGATACCTTCGAGGCTCTGGGGACCCTGTTCCGCAGTGCTGCAACAGAAGGCTCGGAAGACGCGGAAACCGCCGCCCTCATCCGACAGATCCGGGAGATCGAATCGGCAAATCGGGGGAAGAAAAAAAAGATCGAAAGGCTCAATGCCGCCCTGCAGATCGAGTCTCTGAACAACCAGCTCGGCACCCTGGCGGATAAGATCTCGAAACTGGAGGGAGAGATCGAAGCTCGAAGTCGGGAGATCGAGACGCTTCGCGCGCAGATGGCAGGGGGGGAGCGGGAGATCGGGCGGCTGCAGAAGATCCGTGGATCCAAGCAGTCGCTGCAGAGAGACACCAAACAACAGGAAGGGGAAGAGAAGGAGTGATGCAAGCGATTGATCTGCGTTCGGACACGGTTACCAGGCCTACCGAGGAGATGCGCAAGGCCATGTGCAGCGCCGCAGTCGGGGACGATGTCTATGGCGACGATCCGACTGTGAACGAGCTGGAGGCCTACTCGGCGGAGCTCGTCGGGAAGGAGGCCGCCCTGTTCGTTCCCTCCGGGACCTTCGGCAACCAGCTTGCCCTGTTCACCCATTGCGGGCGCGGCAACGAGGTGGTGTTGAGCGATCACAGCCATATCGTCCAGCACGAGGCCGGCGCCGCAGCGATCATCGCCGGCGTCCAGCTCCGCACCTTCATCCCGAAATCTTCCTGTCCGGTTTGGGGGGAGTTCCTGGAGCATATTCGCATCGGAGACGATATTCACTGGCCGGAGACCCACCTGATAGCGGTGGAGAATGCGCTGAGCAACGGGGAGGTATTGAGCCTGGAGGTCATGAGGGAAATCTTCGAGCATGCCCGGTCCCTGCATATCCCGGTTCACCTGGACGGAGCCCGGCTGTTCAACGCGGCCCACTACCTGGGCACGGAAGCGAGGCAGGTGGCCGCTCTGTCCGATTCGGTGATGTTCTGTCTTTCCAAAGGTCTGTGCGCCCCCATCGGATCGATGCTGGCCGGAAGCGGGGAGTTCATCCGGAAAGCTCGAAAGAAGCGGAAGATCATGGGCGGTGGGATGCGGCAGGCCGGAGTCATCGCCGCCTGCGGTTTGGTGGCGTTGAAAAAGATGAGACAGCGTCTGCCGGCGGATCGGGACAGGGCGGAGCAGCTGGCCGCCGTGTTTCGCAGCACCGGTTTGTTCGAGCTGAAGCCGGAACCGGTGAAGATCAACATGTTTTTCATCCGCTACCGCGACTGCAGCGGCGGGGATCGGGAGCAGACACTGGTGGAGGAGCTCAACCGAAGCGGGGCGCGGGTCAACCCGCCGGATGAAGGCTGGATACGGATCGTGACCCATCACGATATTTCCGACCAGGCGCTCCAGCAGGCTCGGAAGGTGATCGAAAGCGCGTTGGAAGCGGTCGGCTGATGCAGAGAGCGGAGCTGGCCGTCGCCTACGGGCAGGACCCCCTCCGACTGGTGCTTGAGCTCCTCGAGTCGGCGGGCATCGCCTCGGAGCTGAGTGCCGGAACTCACGTTCTGCTCAAACCCAATCTGGTGATGGCCAGGGAAGCCTCTTCCGGGATAACGACGCACCCGCAGCTGGCCGAAGGGGTGATCCGCTACCTGCTCGATGCGGGGATACGGAGAATCACGATTGCCGAGAGCAGCTGGACCGGCGGGGATACGCGGAAGGCTTTTCGAGTCTGCGGATACGAATCCATTGCCGCGAAGTACGGCAGATTCGCAGTGGGACTGCTGGATTTGAAGCAGGATGCCGTTCAGACCATCCCGGTTCAGGGCACGCCGTTCAAGGTGTTCCGCAGCGTCCTGGAGGCGGACTACCTGATAAACATGCCCGTGCTCAAGGGGCACGGGCAAACCAGGTTGACCTGCGCGTTGAAGAATCTCAAGGGTTGCATCCCGGACTCGGAGAAGCGCCGCTACCACGCGCAGGGGCTTCACGAGCCGATCGCTCTGCTCAATACCATCATCCGGCAGGATCTGGTGATCGTCGACGGCCTGTGCGGTGATCCGGTCTCGGAAATAGGTGGGGATCCACTGGCCATGGATCGGGTGATCCTGGGAAAAGATCCGGTCCTGGTCGACAGCTACGTCGCCGAGCTGATGGGCTACCGGCCGCAGATGATCGAACACATCGCACTGGCCCATCGATACGGGGTGGGGAGCATGGATACCGGCTCGGCCCGGATCCGGGAGCTCGGCAATCCCCGTTTTCAAAAGATCCCCCGGAAAGACCGCAGCCGCCTGCGCAGGCTCCAGGCCTGCATCTCGGATCGTCAGGCCTGCTCCGCCTGCTACGGCAGCACCCTCTACGCGCTGCAGCGACTCGAAGAATCCGGGAAATTGGCAAACCTGCGCGCTTCGATCTGCGTGGGGCAGGGGTATCGGGGCGTTCGCATGGAAGGGAAGGGGATCGGCAGCTGCACCCGGGGATTGTCCAGCTTCGTCGACGGCTGTCCTCCGACGGCTCGAAGCATATACGAGTTTCTCGAATCCGAGTCGGGCAAACGCTCTGATGCCTGAACTGCCGGAAGTGGAGCACCTGGCCAGGGGATTGGAAACCCGAATCCTGGGCGCCGCGATCGGGGATGTCCGCTGCCACTTCGCCGCCTCTCTGGAGCCGGATCCCCGGTGCTTCATCGATGCGGTGCGGGGACGTACGTTCGAAAAGCTGCATCGACACGGGAAGTACCTGTTTTTTCTGCTCGACCGCAATGGCGCGCTGGCGCTGCATCTGCGCATGACCGGCCAGTTGCTCCTGGTGCCAGAAACACAGGCAGCCGACAAACATACCCACGTGGAGCTTCTGCTGGCAGGTCGGGACACGAAGCTCGTGTTCCGGGATGTCCGCAAATTCGGCCGGCTCCGGCTGCTGGACGGGAGTCCCGAGCAGTTCATCAGGGAGAAAAAACTCGGGGATGATGCGTTGAAGATATACGCCCGGCGGCTGCAAAGGCTGCTCGGAAAAACCTCCCGCACGATCAAGGCCGCGCTGCTGGATCAACGGGTCATCGCAGGCCTGGGCAACATCTACACCGACGAGATTCTGTTCCGGGAAGCGATATCCCCTCTCAGAAGAGCAGCATCCCTGGATCCGGAACAGGTCGCTTCCCTGCGGCGAACGATCCGCGCGGTGCTGCAGGCCGCGATCCGAAGAAACGGGACCACGATATCCGATTACGTGGACGATCAGGGACACAGCGGCAGCTACCAGGGCTCCCTGCTGGTGTACTCCAGGACCGGGTTGCCCTGCAAAAGGTGCGGAACGCCGATCGTCAGGATACAGGTCGCCGGCAGAAGCACCCATGTGTGCCCTGTCTGCCAGGCCTCGTGAAGCTGCCGCCGGAAGACAGAATCTCAGCGGACAATAAAAATGTGGACACAGGATGCCATAGATGGTACGTTTTCATTAATGAGCGACAGATCAGCGGAAGATTCCGGGGATGTTCCCGTCCTGGAGAGCGTCGAGCAGGAAAGCGGGAATGTTGGACTAGAACCCAACGCCCAGGCCCTGCTCTACCTTCTGAGGATCTACACCGTCAATCATCGCAGCGCGCGGGTCGACCGACTCGAGTTCATCAACTTCGTAAAGAACTATGCCGGCCGCTATACACTGAAATTCCCACAGATGGAGACCTTTGTGCAGCGCACCGAGGGCATGGTCGATACCTACCTTCGGGTATTGACCGAACGGGGGCTGTGCAGCCTGGAAAAGGAAGGCCAGGAGGTCCGCTGGATCTACTTCCCGCGGTACTTCATCGAAGCTCTGCACAAGGCCTACAAAACGATCGAGGCCAAACCTCGGATTCCCTTTCCTTCAGAGGACGATCTGAAGATCACGATTCCCGATAACCTGATTACCGAGCTGAATATCAAGACGGATTTTGTATCCGCTCTGGGTGAGCTGAAGTCGGAAAAAACCCAGATTCTTCGCGTCACTTTTCCGCCGACCGTCAATCCGCTGCTGGTTACCTCGGACCTGGTGGAACGGAAACTAATGGAGCTGGCGGTAGCGAAGCTGCGGCTGTATCTGGAGAGCAGGAACAACGCAACCTACGTCGCCCACAGGCTGCATCCGGCGCTGCGGGGCAACGAGCGCAGCCTGCGGGACATGCTTTCTGCTGTGATGACCAAGCCCGGCCGGGCGGTGGGAACGCTGCTGGAACCGTCTGATTTCTCGTTTCGCTTCTGGGCGCACTTCGCCAATCTGGTGCTGCAGGAGCATCTGGATATTTCAGAGAAAACGGCGGAGGAGCACAGCTACTGCCAGGCGGCCTACCTGCTGGGTTTTTACAACGTACATTACCGCGGCGCTCAGCAGCGGAAAAACGAAAAAACGGCTCTCGTGAAGAAGTTCGAGCTCCAATTTCACAAGTACCCCTACGCATACACGCTGAAGGATCTGTACAGCGTACGGGACAACAGGGGGCTGCCCCTGATTCGCCAGGCCACGAAGGACGTTTTCCTCGAGTTCCTCGAAGCCAAGATGAGATCGGAGGGCTACGAAACCCTTCCGGAACTGATCCAGCTCAAGACGGTAAACGGAAAGGACTACTACATTCACAGGGATCTTCTCATTCCCCTGTTCGTGAAGATGCTGCACGAACAGGCGGGGGAGATCAGGGATTTCTACATCGAGGAGTGGGTCAGGCTGCTCAAGGAAAACAGGCGGGTCCCGGGAATGACCGAGGATCAGGAGTTCGCACGGGATCTGGACATTACCCTGAAAAATCGAGCGCCGTTTCTCTATTCTCTGCTCAACTACAGCCTGCTGTACCTCGCAAAGGAACAGGGCAAGATCGACTACGATATGGCCAGAACCATGGATCAGGTCCTGGACGAGAAGAAAGCTCAGCTGCGTCCGCTGCCGAAGATCCTGGCTTTGAGCAGGAAAGAGCTGTACGACGATGCCAAGCTCCGCATCCCGATCTGGAGACGCCTGACCATTTTTCGCGGATTGTTCTACTTTTTTCAGAACGTATTCCGGGGGATCAGGAAGACGTGGCGGAAATCGAGGAAAGGCGCCCGCCGCCCGGACGAGGCTCTCAGCGCCGGGCAGGAATCTGCCCGCGGCACCCGTTCCCGGGCCGGCCTTTCGTCCCATGAGGCGGGCGGTGCTGCCCAGCCCGCCGAGCAGGTAGGTTCCACGACCCTCCGCCCGGTGACCAGCAAGCAGCTGGCGGCTTACCGCAGAGCGGTCAGCGCCTTGAAAGAGCAATTCGTGGGCCCCGACACCACGATCGCCGACAGCCTGGCCGAGTTGATCGAGAAATGGAATCCCCTGTACGATCCGCAGTCCCGGAAGGACCTCGTCGAGGACGTGAATGCCATGGTCCGGGATTATCTGCGCAACATTCGACGCACCTTCAAAATCACGCCTCCGGATGCAGCGCGTATCCGCTCGCTGGCGGAAAAACTGGCCGCAAACAAGTCTTTCGCGAGAATCAAACGCAAGGATTGCTTTACCCGTTATATAGAAATATACATGATCAAGCTGCTGGGTGAGAGCTGATCCGGCAAGGATCCGCAGGAGACGGAATCGCAGGACCCAGGCCCGCCGATCGGTAAGCCGCCGGTCGGTTAATACACGAAAGGAATCGTTTTTTTCGCCACTCTGTACTCGGCAGCCAGCTTGCCGGGCTGCTCTCCGTCCATCTCCAGCAGTACCTCGTCATGGATAGCGCTGATGTGAACGGTTTTTCCCCGCAGAGCGGTTACCTCCGGTTCATCTAGATGCTGCCCGGAATAGATCGATTTGATCTTGCGCAGCAGGGTCAAACGGCTCATACGGGATATCACGATGATATCGAGCAGACCGTCGTCGATCTCCGCGTGAGGTGCGATCATCATGCTGCCGCCGAAGTACTTGCCGTTGGCCACAGCCACCATCAGTGTGGGCGCCTCATGGACGAGCCGGCCTTCCACCGATATCCTCAAGACCGGGTTTTTCAACGTGCTCAAACAGCGGATGACCCCGATCAAAAAGGGAAGCCTTCCCCGGAAGTGTTTCGAGGCCCTGTTCACCGCGTCGGCGGTATTGGCGGAGAATCCGAGACTCGACTCGTTGATGAACAGCCTGTTCGTTTCCTCCCCTTTGGAGTCGACGAAGCGAACTTCCCCGCAATCCACGGCCGTAGCCCGGGCACTCAGCAGGCGTTCTATGTGCTCGTCGATCGATCTGCCGTGAAAGCCCAGAGTCCGAGAGAAATCCGCACCGGTGCCGTTCGGGATATAGGCCAGCGCTGCGTCGGGACAGCACACCTTCCCGTCATCGAAGAAACCGTTGAGCACTTCGTTCAGGGTTCCATCCCCTCCCACGGCGATGATCCGGTCATATCCGTTGTCCAGGGCTTCCCTGGTGAGGGAAACGGCATGGAGAATGCCCCGGGTATAGGCAAAATCGACGCTGCCCAGCTTGTCGCGGAGCTGTTTTTCCCACTCCGGCCACAGATGACCGGTGCTGCCTGCACCGGAGTGGGGATTGACGATGAAAAACGGGCGTTTGTCTGTCAAATTGCCAGTCACCTGGTGAAAGAAGTCTGTCTACCATACCCGCATTATCGGTAAAGAACAAGTATGGAACCGGGCCTGAAAGGTTCGGCAGCTTGACAGAAGGAAATGAACAGCCGTTAATAGGATTGGAGGGAAGCTCGAACAAATGGAAAGCGACAACATACAGGAACAGGTGGAGTTGATACGACAGGTCTTCGAATATGTTCAACTGTTCAAAGGAAAAACGATCGTCATCAAGGTCGACGGTTCGGTGATGAGCCATCCCTTCCTGCCCATGCTGGTGAAAGATCTCGTGCTCCTGCACCGGCAGGGTATCCAGATCCTGCTGGTGCCGGGAGCCAAAGAGCGGATCGACGAGGTTCTGCAGCGCTACAATATTCCCTGGCAGAGCATCGGCGGAATACGAATCTCCACACCTGAGGCGATCCCCTTCATCAAGATGGCGGCTTTCGACGTCTCCAACCGTTTGATGACGCTGCTAGCCGAGAACAATGCCAGCGCCATCATCGGCAACTGGGTCCGGGCCAGGAGCCTGGGCGTGCTCAAAGGCGTGGACTACCAGGACTCGGGAACGGTGGAGAAGATCGACGTGGAGCTGGTGCGAAAGGCGCTGCAGGAAGGCCTGATTCCGATCTTTCCGAATATCGGGTGGAGCAGCAGCGGCAAACCCTACAATATTTCCTCCAACGAGCTGGCCTCGATCCTGGCACGGAACCTGAAAGCGGAGAAGCTGTTCTACATCTCCCGCAGCGCCGGAGTCAGTGCGGAGCACTACAGGCTTCCGGATGCGGTACCCGTCTCCTCCGAAGGAGTCGCGACGCATCTCAGCGTGGATCAGGCCCGGGATTTTCTCTCCCTGAACGATGAGAAGACCCACGATGAGATGATCGACCTCATTCGTCTGGCCTGCAAAGCCTGCACCGAGGGGGTCGCCCGCGTTCATATCGTCAATGGGGAGATCGAGGGCGTGGTCCTGAAAGAGATATTTTCCAGCCGCGGCTGCGGAACCATGATCTACACCAAAGAGCACGAGAATATACGGCCGATGCGGCTGGCCGACATCCCCGAGGTCCTGCGGATCATGAGTCCCTTCGTGGAAGAGGAGGTGCTCCTGCCCCGGGAAGAGCAGGAGCTGGCAGACAAGATCGATAACTTCGTGGTGTACGAGGTCGATGGAATCATTCATGCATCCGGAGCCCTGATTGCCTCGAAGGAGGAGGCGGGCAGGGGAGAAATAGCCGCGGTCGCGGTCGACCGCACCTATACCGGATTCGGCATCGGCAAACGAATTTTATCGTATCTGGTAGACAAGGCCCGGCGCTCCGGACTGAAGCACCTGTACGTTCTCACGACGCAAACCGCCGACTGGTTCCTGCAGTTCGGGTTCACCGAGGGACGGGTGCAGGACCTGCCCGCGGACAAGCGCAGGGATTACAACAGACTACGCAACTCCCGCGTGCTGCTCCTGGATCTGAAGCATTTTCGCATCAAGCTCTAAAACGACCCGTCGGAGGATCGTCGCACGAACCGGCGCTCCGGCACCGGAGCGAGCCTCCTTACCAGGCCGTGGATCCGTGAAACCGCGGACATTGCGGCGAATGCCAGCACGCAGTACAGCGCGGCGAAGGGAAACCAATCCCCCCAGCGCGTGTACACGGTGAGGCGTTTTTCGGGAAGGGGGACGCGGGCGATCACGTATCCTTCGGTATAGGGCTCCGGGGCTCCCGGCTGTATCTTTCCGGCCGCATCGATGTAGACGGTGTATCCCGAAGAGGTGGTGCGCAGCACCGGCCGCTGGTTCTCCACCGCCCTGAACAGGGAGAGCAGGCCATGCTGGCGTCCCTCCACGGGAGAGAGCGACCAGTAGTCGTTGCTCATGTTGAGGATCATGTCGACGTCCCGGAGGACAAAGCGGCGAACGTGGTCGGAAAACACGTCTTCGAAGCAGATCGGCGTGGCGAAGCGTATTTTTTCATGCTCGAATACGTGCCGCTGTTC
>JAFGQJ010000070.1 GCA_016935715.1 Spirochaetales bacterium | reverse complement strand
GGAGGCAGGCTCGAGTCGCCGCCGGCCCGGATCTTCCAGCTTCCGCTTCAGCTGCCGCTGCAGCAGCTCATACACCTCCAGGTCGAGTGAATCGAGATCATCGAGAAGAGCTTGTTTTCTCTCGGGGGAGCGTTCGTCCCAAAACTCGAACAGGTGGCCCTGTCCCCGGTCTCTCCATTCTTCGATGATCGACGATTCTCTGCCCCCCCTCATTTATGATTCCTTCCCTTCAGTTTTTCCCATGCCGAGAGCAGATCACTGCGCACCGCGGCGATTCGCGCCGTAAGATCCGCGCGGGAAGGACAGGTTTCCTTCCATATCCTCTCCCGGGCACCGTCGATGGTATAGCGCTTTTCGTAAAGCAGGTGCTTCAGGCGTATCAGCAGCTGCAGCTCCCGATCCGTGTAAACCCTCCGGCCCGACTTGCTCTTCTTGGGCGCAATGAAAGGCACCTCCTCCTCCCAATAACGGATCACGTGCGGCTTCACACCGAGCAGTTCACTGACCTCTCCGATCGAATATCTCGTTGCCATTTTGCGACTTCGCTTCAGGACTCCCGCACCTCGATGAAAAGGGGGATCTTGTCGAAACCCAGATCCCTGCGGATTCTTCCCGTCAGGTACTGATTGTACCGCTTCGGGTAACCTTTGAGATCGTTCACGAAAAACAGAAAACGTACGGGGTTCACCCCGGTCTGGGTGGCGTAGCGGATTTTCACGTTGCGCCCGCGTACCGGCAGCGTGTACTCGCGAACCCAGGCCTGCAGCAGCTGGTTCAACCGCGGGGTGGCAACCTTGCGGTTGAGCTGGCCGAACACCGTGACGACCGTATCCAGGAGGCGCTGGACTCCCAGGCCTGTCAGCGCGGATATCCTCAGAGCAGGTGTGTAGCCCAGAGTGGGAAACAGAAAGCGCGTCCTGTCCCGGAGCTCACGCCATAGCTGCTCTGCCCGGGCTTTGCTCTGGCCCGCAACCAGCCGGTCCCATTTGTTGAGAACCAGTATGATCCCCCTGCCCCGCCGGGCCGCCAACGCGGTTATTTTCTTATCCTGTTCCGTGATGCCCTCGGCTGCGTCGATCACCAGCACCACGACGTCCGCATCCTCTATGGTCTTGATCGAGCGGTTGACAGAGTAGTACTCCACCGCCTCCCTCACCTTGCTCTTGCGGCGAATCCCCGCCGTGTCCACGACCTGGAGCTCATAGCCCCGGTAGTGAAAGCTTCCCTCCACCGGATCCCTCGTGGTTCCCGGAATGTCGGTGACCAGGGATTTCTCGGTGCGGAGCAGTCGATTGAGCAGCGTGGATTTCCCGGTATTCGGCTTGCCCAGAATGGCGAGGCGGACCCGTTTTGCCTCTCTTCCCTCCGGCTCCTGCCCCGCGGTATAGCCGCTGCGCAGGGCGAACTGGTAGATGCCTTCCTTGAGCTCGTCGATGTTTCTGCCGTGAGCCGCCGACACCGCTATCAGCTGCCGGAACCCGAGGGCGTGGAACTCTCCGAGCTTCATCGCCTGGCTCTCGCTGTCCACCTTGTTCACGACCAGGATCAGCTTGTCCCCGTAGCGGCGCAGCCGTTCCACGAAATCGAGATCCTCGCCGCTCAATCCCCCGGCCTCCACCAGCAGCAGAATCAGATCGCAATCCCCGGCTATCCGGGTGCTGTTCTCCGCAACCCGCTGCTCGATGATCCCCCCGTGCCTGCTGTACCCCCCGGTGTCCAGAAGGGTAACCTCCAGATCCCGGATGCGCAGCCGGCTTTCGACGGTGTCCCGCGTCACGCCGGGGCTCGTGTGGGTGATCGCCCTGTTTCTGCCGACGAGTCTATTGAACAGGGTGGATTTGCCGACGTTCGGTCGGCCGAGTATGGCAACCTGAAAGACCTTTTTCTCAGTATTGAGAGATGAAATCAAAGCGTTCCCCCATCCACGCACGCACGTACCGGTCGATCTCTTGGGAGGATTTCATCTCCATGATGGTTCCTACCAGCTCCTCGGCCTCGGCAATGGTTACCGAGCGAATGATCCTCTTGATCGTGGGAATGCCGATTGCGCTCATGCTGTATTCGTCCAGACCCAGGCCGAGGAGGATGACGGCCGCATAGGGATCTCCGGCCATCTCCCCGCACATGCCGACGGGAATGCCGTTGCTGTGAGCATTATCCACCACCATCTTGATCAGCCGCAGGACCCCCGGGTGGAAGGGTTCGTAGAGGTAGGCGATCCGCTCGTTTTCCCTGTCCACCGCGATCATGTACTGAATCAGATCATTCGTCCCGATCGAAAAAAAGCTGACCTTCCTGGCCAGTATGTCCGAGGTGAACGCCGCCGACGGCACCTCGATCATGATCCCGATGGGCACGTGCTCGTCGAAGGGCTGCCCGCGCCCGCGCAGCTCATCCTTCGCTTCCTCGAGGATTTCGAGAGTGCTCTCCAGCTCTTCGGCTCCCGAGATCATTGGAAACATGATTTTCAGGTTCCCGTGAACCGACGCCCTGAGCAGGGCTCTGAGCTGGGATTTGAATACATCCGGCTTGGACAGGCAGAAGCGGACCGCTCTCCAGCCCAGAATCGGATTCAGCTCCCCTCCCGGGATCACGCCGGGAATGACCTTGTCCCCCCCCAGGTCCAGGGTACGGATCGTCACACTCCTGGGCTTCATCCCCTCGAGGACCCGGTTGTAGGCCTGGAGCTGCTCCTCTTCGTCGGGGAACTTCCGCGGCACGATGTAGAGGAACTCGGAGCGGAACAGACCGATCCCGTCCGCGCCGTGGGCAAGTACCGAGTGGATTTCGTCGGGGACCTCGATGTTGGACTCCAGCTGGAGGAGCTTGCCGTCCCTGGTTTCCGCCCGCAGCTCGTTGAGATTCAGCAGCTGCAGCTCGTGCTGCTGCCAGGCCTCCTTGCTGGTGAGGTATCCCTTCAGCGTGGCTTCGTCCGGGTCCACGATGACCAAGCCTCTGTTGCCGTCGAGAATGACGTTGTCCTGGTCCCGCACGAAAGCCGTGATATCGGAAAGCCCGAGAACCGCCGGTATCTCGAAGGCGCGCGCCAGGATGGCGACGTGGGAGGTCTTGCCCCCGAAATCGGTGGCGATGCCGACGATCTTTTCGCGGTTCATCGAGATGATGTCCGAGGGCAGCAGGTTGTGGGCTACCAGCACGCATTCCCGGTCGATATCCGCCAGGTTCCCCCGTTTCTGCTTGAGCAGATGGGAAAGAAGACGATTGGAGACGTCCCGGATATCGAGTCCCCTTTCCTTGAGGTACTCGTCTCCGCTGGATTCGAGCTTCTCGGCCAGAGACTCCTCGATCTCCCTAAGCACGGACTCCACGTTCTTCCTGCGCTCCTTCAGAGTGCGCACGAGCTCCTCCTGGAAGTGAGGATCGTTGAGCATCAGCAGATGCGAGTCGAGCAGTTTCCTCTCCATGTCTCCGATCTCGGGCTCGCCCCTCTGCAGCAGGATCTCGATATCCTGTACCGCTTTGGCCCGGGCGGCCTGAAAGCGCTCGATCTCATAGGGTATCTGTCCCATGGAGATCTCGTAGGAGGGAACGGACAGCAGCTCCGGGGCGCGTACGCAGGCGGGCCCGATGGCTATGCCCGGGGAAACCATGATCCCTTCGACAACGTTCATTTCGTGCTAACTATAAAAGCTTTTTCTAGCACTGTCAAATCAATACGGTCCGCCGGATTGCCGATGAAAAGGGTAGGAGTATGGCAAAAAAACAACGGACCCTCGGCTGTCTGTTCTATATCGCACTGGTTCTCCTAGTGCTGGTGGTGTTCCTTTTCAACCGCGGGCGGTTGCAGGACGTGCTGGAAAAGACAGGATTCACCCGTCTGTTCGGCAAACAGGTCGAGGAACCCGCCGACGTGGTGGTTACCCCCCTGGAGCCGGAGAGAAGCCCGGAAGAACAACCCGAGCCGGAAACGCCGGAGCGTGACCAGCAGCCCGAGGAAATCGTAATCACAGTCGAGAAGGAGCCGGTTGCCGAGACGGTGCCGGAGAAGAGGGAGGAAACCCAGAGCAAGATCCGCCAGTCCCGGCTATTCTTCATCTCCGTTACCGAGGGCGGACAGATAGCCATGAAGGGGGTGATCAGGGAGGTGGAGTACGTGGACGCGCCCCTGACCGCCACCCTGCAGGCGTTGCTCCAGGGACCGACCACGGCCGAGGTCAATCAGGGGCTGATCTCTCTGATATCGCCGCAAACGCGTATCAACACCGTGTACATCAAGGGCGCCACCGCGTACGTCGACTTCAACGAGGCTTTCCGCTTCAGCTCCCTCGGCAAAGAGGGGATGGTCGCCGGGCTCAAACAGGTGGTCTACACCGCCACGGAGTTTCCCACGGTGAAGGAGGTCCAGATCCTGTTGGAAGGAGAGCGTTCCAGGTATCTCGGGCCTGAGGGTGTTGCCATAGACAAGCCGCTCCGGCGGGATTCGTTTTAACGGCGCCTCCTAGCGGCCCTGCTTGACGGCCAGGACAATCATCCGGTGCAGATCCTCACAGCGCCGATCCGGATCGCTGGACAGCAGGCAGAAGAACTCCCTGTTGCCTTCCCGGCCGCGAGGGTGGGATTCGCTTATCCTGGAGACGAAGGTTCCCTCCTTCTGCAGGTCCTGCATGAGGTTTTCCAGGATCGACGGAAGAGCCGCATGAGGGACCACGGACCCTTCGAGGCGAGCCGAGGTCCCCGCATCCCGCTCGTACTGCGGCTTTACCAGGGCGATGAGCCACCGGCGGGAGACCAGAGTCAGGATATGGGCCGCCGCCTTTCTCAGGGATCGCAGAGACAGGTCGGCCACCGCCGCCTCCGGCACGAAGGGAAGATCCCGTACCGCCATGATACTGGTGCCTTCCAGCACGGTGACACGGTCATCGGTGCGCAGCCGGTAATCCAGCTGGTTTCTGCCTGCCTCCACGGCGATGACCCGGGACGCCCCGTGCTGCAGCAGACAATCGGTGAATCCGCCGGAGGAGGCTCCCGCGTCGATGAAGCTCATACCGCGGACATCGATATTCCAGCCACCCAGGACACCGGCAAGCTTCTCCCCGCCCCGGGAGACGAAACGCCTGCGGGGTCTGTACTCGACGGCGGCTTCCGGATCGACCGGCTGCCGCGGGTCGCTCGCCCGCTGTCCGTCCAAATATATCTCGCCGCAGAGGATGCGGGCGTACTGTTCGTTTCTCGAGCTGTGAGGTTCACGGGAACAGAGCAGATCCAGCAGCGGGATCTTTTTCACGATTCCTTGTCTGCGCTGTCCAGGTCGGGCAGGTCGCGGCGGACCCTTTCTATCGAGAGGGCTTTGCCACTGGCCACGTCTATGCTCAGAAGAACCCCCATCACCACCGAGGCGGAATTTTCCACCTCCATTTTATAGGGGATCTGCATGAGCGTTCGTTTTATGGAGATGTCCCGCTTCATTCCGATCACCCCCGCTGCCGGTCCGGTCATACCGGTGTCGGTGATGTAGGCGGTTCCGCCCGGGAGGATTTTCTCATCCGCCGTCTGCACATGCGTGTGAGTTCCCACCAGGGCGCTGATTTTTCCGTCCAGATGCAGCGCCAGAGCTTCCTTCTCCTCCGGGAGCTCCGCGTGAAAATCCACGATGATGACTCTGGTCTTCTTCCCGAGCTGCCGCAACAGGGTTTCCCCGACCTTGAAGGGACAGCGGATGCTGTACATGTTTACCCGTCCCTGGAGGTTGATGACGGCTACGGGAATCTCCTTCTTGACGATCAGGGTCGAGCCCGAACCCGGTACACCGGACGGATAATTCTCCGGTCTCAGGATTCGTTTGTCCCGCTCCAACAGGGGAATGATTTCCCTGCGCTGCCAGATGTGGTTGCCCGAGGTGATGACGTCTATCCCCGATTTGAACAGCCCCTCCGCCGCTTCGGGGGTGATCCCCAGTCCGTCGGAGGCGTTCTCTCCGTTGGCGATGACAAAGTCCGCCCGGGTCTCCTTGAGCAGGCTCTGCAGGCTTCCGAACACGGCGCGACAACCCGGTTGTCCGACGATATCACCGATTACGAGGACCTTGACCGCTTCGATTGTTCTCTCTCTTCCTGTCGAAAAAGCCGCCCTCGAACAGCACTAGCGGGCGTACTCCACGATACGGGTTTCCCGTATGATCGTCACCTTGATCCTGCCCGGATACTTCAGCTCCGATTCGATCTTCTTGGCGATGCTCTTGGCCAGGCCCTTGGCGCCGTCGTCGTCCACCTCGTCGTTGTTCACCATGATCCGGACTTCCCGGCCCGCCTGGATCGCGTAGGCCTTGTCCACCCCCTGGAATCCTTCTGCGATCTTCTCCAGGTTTTCGAGGCGTTTGAGGTAGTTGTCCAGGGTTTCCCGTCTTGCTCCCGGCCTGGATGCAGAGATGGCGTCGGCGATCTGAACCACGACCGCTTCCAGGCTGGAAGGCTCTACGTCGTTGTGATGCGCGCCGATCGCGTTCACCACCTTGGGATCTTCGCCGATCTTGCGGGCCAGCTCCATGCCGATCTCCGCATGGTTGCCGTCTCCATCGGTCTCCACGCCCTTGCCGATGTCGTGCAACAGGGCACCGCGCTTGCACAGCTCCACGTCGGCGCCGACCTCGGCGGCCAGCGCGCCGGCAACCAGGGCGACTTCCTTGGCATGGGCAAGAACGTTCTGCCCGTAGCTGGTGCGAAAGTGAAGTCGGCCCAGGGCACGGATGCCCTCCGGCGTCATGTTGTGGATACCCAGTTCGAAGAGGACCTTTTCCCCCTCCTCGTAGATCGTCTGACTGACCTCTTTGGTGACTTTTTGGACGATTTCCTCGATCCGGGCGGGGTGGATACGGCCGTCGGAGATCAACCGCTCCAGCGACACCCGGGCGATCTCCTTGCGAATCGGATCGAAACAGGAAATGACCACGGCCTCGGGGGTATCGTCGATGATGATATCCACTCCCGTCAGGGTCTCCAGGGTCCGTATGTTGCGGCCTTCCCTGCCGATGATACGTCCCTTCATTTCGTCGTTCGGCAGGCTGACCGTGGATACGGTTACCTCGGAGCTCACATCAGTGGCTATGCGTTGGATCGTCGATACAATGATGTCACGGGCTTTTCGTTCGGCCGTGACCTGGGCTTCCTGCTCGATCAGGTTGATCTTGACCTGGGCTTCGTGCAGTGCTTCGTTTTCAAGGCTCTGGATGAGCAGTTTTTTTGCTTCCGCCGCTGTCAGGCCGCAGATGCGCTCCAGCTCCTTCGTCCATTTCTCCTGCTCACGATCGAGCTCTTTTTCTCTATCTACTAATCCTCTCTCTCGGTTTGCTATCGATCGCTCTTGGTTCTCTACGGTTTCGAGCCGCTTTTCTAGGTTTTCTTCCTTCTGCATGAGGCGCCGGTCCAGGCGCTGCAGTTCAACTCTTCTCTCTCTCGTTTCCCGCTCAAGCTGATTTCTTTCCTTGATTATCTTGTCTTTGGCCTCAAGTAAAGCTTCTCGTTTTCTCGCCTCAGCTTCTTTCTGTGCTTCCTGAATGACTCTGTCTGCTTTTTGCTCCGATGAAGAAAGTTGAAATCTGGCATACAGCCACCTGATAATCCAACCTAGAATCAAACCGATGAGAGGAATAATTACGAACATCGCTATGCGCATAATATTCCTCCATCACTATTTTCACCCCATAATGTACCTTTATATTTAATGGTTTGTCAAGAATTTATACGTTTCCGGGCCACGCGGAAGGCCAATTGAGTCTGGAAACGACAGATCAGTAGATATCCAACCGCGTGATGATGTCCTCTATCCTCAAATCCCACTGTACGGGAAGTCCGAGGAACAGAAAGGACTCGCGGCCCTGAAAAACCGCGGGAAACAGTATCGACGCCTGCATGTACTTCAGGTCATCCGGGTGCAATTTCTTGGCCAGTGCTTTGATCTTCTCGGTATTCTCTTTGATGAATACGGTATGCCGGGGCTTGACCAGCAGCTCGATGAACGGTTCATCCGATTGGAACGCGATTTCGAAGCCCGGATCAGCCAGCCCGACCTTCAGCACCAGGGAGTACCTGCCGTCGTCCCTGCTGAATACGGCGGCATTCACCGCTTTGAGCTTCCCCGACAGCTCTACCAGGGAACGCAGCCGGTCGGTCTCCGTCCTGCCCTCCCTGTAGGCCTTGAGATACTCGTCGTAGTCCAGACCGTCCTCGAAGAAGTGTATTTTTTTCGATCTTTTCAACGAGGCATAGTCGATTTCCGAGCCGCGATCCCGGATCTGTCCAAGTTCGGTCTCCAGGTCCAGAATCGATTCATCCCCGAGAAGAGCCCCGATTCCGGATTCCGCCAAAGCGGATGACTGTCCAGTCTCCGACAGGGAGGCTTCGGCCAGAGCCATCAGGCCGAGACCGCGGGCTCTGCCTTCCGGACCGGAAACGACCTCCTCCTTGATGCGGTAGACGCCGTTCTCTATGACCACACTCGATCGCTGTTCCATGATGATGGCTTCGATGGCTTCAAGCGTGAAGGTTTGGATGATTTTTGCTTCGATCAGCTCCTGCAGCTGTTTTTTCTCGTCCAGCCGCTGGATCTTCTCGATCTCCTCGGGGCTCAAGCTTACCGCCTTGTCCTGACCCGGAAGGGCCTCCATGACGAGATCTTCACCTGCGCCGAGGATGGATTCGATGGGAGCAGCCTCGTCTTCGGCAACTTCGAGCTCTTCCACCGCTTCCGCCCCGGCGGCGGTTTCCACCGGTGCAGCCGCCGCCGGCGCCTGCACCGGCTCCGCAGGCAGCTGCGCGGCAGCCGGGGAGATCTCTTCCGGCTCCTCCTCTGCGTACGGGAGCTCCTCGAGCTGCTCCTGTGGCAGCAGGGGAAGGGGCACGATCTCCCTGACGCTTTCCAGCTCCTCGACGCCTTCCTGCTCCGCACCCTCGAAGAGCAGAGGCTCCATCGCCTCTTCCACCGCCTCCGCTTCTTCGAGCTCTTCGGCTTCCTCGACCTCCTCAGCCTCCTCCAGCTCCTCGGCTTCTTCCACCGTTTCGGCTTCC
>JAFGQJ010000363.1 GCA_016935715.1 Spirochaetales bacterium | reverse complement strand
CTGGAACAGATAAAAGGCATCCTGCAGCGGATGTTCTCCGGGTGGCGGAGAAAACCCGCCGCCGAGCTGTTCGGCCGGATACGTCCGGGATTCGCCGCGCAGCTGGTCGAGCGTCTGCTGCTGCGGATCGGGGAGCAGAAAACCCGGGATGCAATGGCAGCGGGAATCAATCGCGTGTTGAGCACGCTGAGGCAGCGCAGCCTCGGGGAAATCCTCACCCGGTACCTGCGCATCCCGGAGGGGGAGGCCAACGATTACCTTTCCAACAAGGTGCTGACTTTCCTTTCCAGGAAGGAGGCCTCCCAGGCCATCGCCGCGGAGGTGGTTTCATTCTCCCGCAGCTTCATCGAGGAGCATCGCCGTGACAGCATTGCCGAGCTGCTGCACCTGGAACCGGCCCTGCAGGATCGAGCAGCGAGTTACCTGTCCGGCCAGTTGATCCGGATCGTCGACGCCCGCCTTCCGGCAATCATCGAAAGCTTCGACGTGCGCAGCATGGTGGTCGACAAGATCAACGGGCTGGACGTGGCCCAGGTAGAAAACCTGCTTCTCATGGTCATAAAAAAGCACCTGCGCTGGATCAATATCTTCGGAGGGATACTCGGAGCCCTCATCGGTTTCTCCCAGCTCCTCCTGCGCCTTCTCACCTGAGATTGACCGGTCCCGCGGATTTCGGCTACTATGGGGCAACGTTTGCAACGGGAGTATCGCGTGCCCACCAATCTTCTAATTGTCGACGACAACGAAGAGCATCTGGACCTGATGGTCGAGATCCTGAAGGAAGATACCCGTTACAACCTGTATAAAGCCGCCTCCGGGGAGGAAGCGCTGGAGGTGGTCGCCGACAACGACATCCAGATCGTGATCCTGGATGTGGTGATGCCCGGGATGGACGGCTACGAGGTCTGCAGGCAGATCCGCCGGGAGTACAGGCTCAAACCGATACAGATCGTCATGATCTCCGGGTTCAATCACAAGAACGACCTGGACGAGCTGCTGGAGCTGGGCGCGGACGACTTCATCAGCAAACCGATCACGGCACTGGAGCTGCAGGCCCGGCTCAAGGCTGCGGTCATCCGTCTGAGGGACCAGACCAAGGTCTTCGGGGCGATCGAGGAGGATGCGCACTCCGAGGGGAAGAACCTTTCGACCCTCGTAGCGGAGAACTTGCAGCTGCGGCAGGAGTATCAGAAGGTGCGGCGCATCAACGAGGAGCTGCAGGAGAGCTGTCATCAGCTGGAGCAGCTGGCTTCTTTGGATACCCTCTCCGGCCTGCTCAACCGCCGGACCCTGTTCAAGCGCATCGAGATCGAGATAGAGCGAACCGGCCGTCTGGACTGGCCTCTCACGGGGATCATGATCGACATCGATCATTTCAAACGCATCAACGACAACTTCGGCCATCAGTGCGGGGACCTGGTCATCCAGGAGATCGGCGCCAGGCTGAACAGGAGCCTGCGCAAGTACGACTACGCCGGGCGCTACGGGGGAGAGGAGTTCTTCGTGGTCTTCTCCAACACGGATGCCGCCACGGCCCAGACCATCTCCGAGAGATTTCGCACGGATATGCAGCAGACCCGCTTCACCTGCGGCGATGAAAACTTCACCGTCACCGTGTCCATCGGGGTCGCCCAGTTCACCCCGGGAGAGTCGCCCGGCCGCTGGATCAGCCGCGCCGACGGAGCCATGTACAAGGCCAAGCAGCGCGGGCGGAATCAGGTCGTGGTCAGCTGAAGCTTTAGAAGCGGCTGTTCATCCTCTCGGTAAACCAGCCGTAGATCGCTTTCAGACGATTGTAGAAGGAATCCTCCCGGGATCGCTCCAGCCCCAGCAGACGCATGGTATGGGCCCCGACGGCCCCGTAGAAGAGGATCCGCTCCCCGTCGGGGATGAGCAGGATCAGGGTCAGGCTGTTTCCGGGCCTCACCATGGGAAAGAACAGGTAGTGCATCGTGGTGAGGTTGGTGCTTTCCAGGAGAAAGGAATCACCCGTGTAGCGGAAATCCATGACATAGAGGTTCTCTCCGAAGGTGAGGTCTTCCTGGAATGCGTGCAGCCTGCTGAAAGAGGGGATTTCCCCCGCCACCGGATCGGGCAGCCTGGTTCCGTTTTCCGGCCCGCCGATCACGTAGGAGGAGGCAAACAGGGTGCGCATGCGTTCCCGGCTGGCCGAGTAGTACTCGATTCCTTCCATCGTGCTGATCGAGCGCAGGATGTTGTAGATCTCCAGGCGGGCGGCGGGTGAGTCGAAGTCAGCGGACTGCCTCCGGTACATGATCAAAACCTCGGTCCCCACGGAAAACTCCATCTCACGAATCGTCTCCCGGATATCCCTCAGCTCGGGTACCTCCGGGATCAATTGCGGCAGGTTTCTTCGGTTCAGGCTGTTGCGAAGCTCCCCTTCGCTCAGCAGCCGTTCGAGCTGCTCGGGTTCGAGCAGGGATTCCAATGCCGAATCCGCGGGAGCAGGCAGGACGGCGAGCAGAAGCAGGGCAAATGTTGTAAAGGCCAGTTTCCTCATGATAATATCACTGTAGTACGAGGCCGAACCGTGATTCAAGGTGCCTTTGGCGGATGAAAAAATGCATAGTCGTCGCGGGGGGGGGAACCGGAGGCCATGTTTACCCGGTGCTAGCGACCCTGGATGAGCTTTCGGACCTGCGGATCGTCTGGATCGGATCGGGTTCCGTGCTGGAGCGCCGGATCCTGGAGGGGAGGCAGTTGCGCTACTACGCGATCCCGACGGGCAAGTTGCGCCGCTATTTTTCCCTCCTCAATTTGATCGACCTCTTCAAGATCGCTGCCGGCTTTCTCGCCTCCGCGGCGATCCTGCTGAGGGAGAAACCGTGCCTCGTTTTCTCCAAGGGGGGCTACGTATCGGTACCGCCGGTGGCCGCTGCGCGCTGCCTGAGGATCCCCTCCCTGACCCATGAATCGGATCTGCGTCCCGGCCTGGCCACCCGGATCAACGCCCGGTTTTCCGATTCCATACTCGTCTCCTTCCCGACCAGCGCCGGGTATTTCGATGCTCGTTTCCGCGGGAAGGTCGTCCACACCGGCAATCCCGTGCGCAGGAGCCTGTTCGACGGAGACCGCGCGGAGGGCAGGCGTCTGGTCGGCTGTCCGAGGGAGCAGCCCGTGCTGCTCGTGCTCGGAGGCAGCCTGGGCGCCGCCGCGATCAACCGCCTGGTGCTGCAGGCCCTGGAGCGGCTGCGCACCGCCTGTTTCGTGGTCCACCAGCTCGGCGCGGAGCACTACCGGGACAGCCGGCCCGAAAACGGCTACTTCCCGGCGGCCTACTTCGACGAGGAGCTTCCCCACATCCTGGCGGCGGCGGACCTGGTGCTCTGCCGCTCCGGCGCGAATACCCTGTGGGAGCTGGCGGCCCTGGGCAAACCCTCGGTGCTGGTTCCCCTGCCGCGGGGCAGCAGCAGGGGAGACCAGATCGAGAACGCCGCCTTCTTCGAGCAGGCCGGGGCAGCCGTGGTTCTGCAGCAGCAGGGACTCGATCAGCAGCGGCTGAGCGAGGTCGTGTTGCATCTTCTCGGCAATGCCGATAAGCTTGAGCGCATGGCGAAGCGGGCATCCGAGCTCGGCAGCAGCGATGCGGCAGGCCGGATAGCCGGTCTGATCCATGCCGCCATTACCGCCGTTCACTGACAGTGGGGTGTTCGCGCTTTGAGCTTTGAAGTTATCGACATCGTGTTTGCACTGATCGTCGTCATTGCCGCGATCCGGGGAGCCTTCCGCGGCTTCGTGACCGAGGTGGGCAGCATGGCGGCGCTGATCCTCGGGTTCGCGATGGCGATCGTCTTCTACAAGCCCGTGGCCCTCCTGTTGGAGAAGCAGTTCAAGCCGTCGATGTGGAATCAGCTGATCGCCTTCCTGATCCTCTTCCTTTTGGTCTACCTGCTGGTCAAGCTGGTGCAGCGGCTGCTGCAGAATATCATCGAGCGGCTCAACCTGGATCGGCTGGACAGCGCTCTGGGGTTGTTCCTCGGCATTACCGAGGGGTTGCTGGTCGTCGGGGTGGTCCTGTTCGTCATCAATTGGCAGCCCTTCTTCGATCCCAGGAATCTGCTGGGCTCGAGCTTTTTCGCGCGGCTGCTGTTCCCCATCCTTCCCTCCCCGGAGCGAATCTTCGGTCCCAGAGTATTCATCGAAAATGTTTGAGAACATAATCGGCCAGACATCGATCGTCCGGACACTTCGCCATGAGCTGGCAGACCGGAGCTTCCCCGCCGCGGTCCTGTTCTTCGGTTCCCCTTTCGCGGGCAAGCTGTCCACCGCCCTGGAAGTGGCCCGGGTGCTGACCTGCAGCGCAGAGGGCGGCTGGAGCTGCACCTGTCCGGCCTGCCGCAAGCAGCGCCTGCTCATCCATCCCAACACGCTGATGCTCGGCTGGCGCTACTTCGACACGGAGATCGCAGCCTCGGCGGATGTCCTGCACCGTACCCGGCGGCTGTCCGCCCAGTACCTGTTCGTTCGATCCGTGCGCAAGCTCACGCGTCGTTTCGATCCCCTTCTCTGGGAGGGGGAGGAGAGCAAGGTCCGCCGCTTCGAGTCGGTTCTGGTCGAGATGGAGGAGCACCTGGACACCTTCGAGCCGGTGTTTCCGGGCGATCCGGTGATGGACTACGAGAGGCTGGGCGAACGCCTGGAGAGAGTCGTTGCCCTGGCTCGGATCCTGTCCAAATCCCTGAGCTCCGATAACGTGCCGATCAACCAGCTGCGCAGGGCTTCCTCCTGGCTGCACATGACGGCCCTGGTCGGGGAGGGCGGCATCGGGGGGAGCGCTTCGGGAGCCCGGTCGGGCACCAAGGTAATGATCCTGGAGAATGCCGACCGGATGGGAGAGTCCTCAAGCAACTACCTGCTCAAGCTCCTCGAAGAGCCTCCCCGGGACAGCTTCCTGATCCTGCTCACCACCAGGCGCAGCGCCCTGATCCCGACCGTGCGCTCCCGGCTTCGTCCCTACCCCTTCGTGGAACGGGGGGCGGCGGAGCAGACGGAGGTGCTGAAGCGCATTTTTCACGAACGCAGGGAGGAGCACCGGAGCCTGCGGGAGTATTTCCTCCACTGGGAGGATGTGGATCCAGCCCGGCTGGAAATACTGGCCCGCCGCTTCATCCAGGCCGCCCTGGGCAGGGAGGATGAGGCGGGATCGGAGAAAGTGCTGTCGGAGATCCAGGACAATCTGAAGCCCAAAACCGCGAGGGCCTTCGGCCGTTCCTTCCTGGAGGAGATTCTTCGGCAGCTGCTGGCGCTCCTCCGCGAGCAGGCCCTGAGCCCGTTTCTGCTCCAGCGCTGGAACCGGGAGATCCGACGCCACCAGCAGGCCTTCATCACCTTCAACCAGCAGCCCTGGCTCACCCTTGAGAGCCTGTACCACAGCTTGAGGACCACGCGATGAGGCGATTCCTGAAGAGAGCCCTGGAGAAGATCGAAAAGATGGATCGGAGCCAGATCCGCAAGCTGGTTTCCGATATCGCCGGGGAGAACGAGCTGCTGGAAATGGTGATGGAATCCATGAGCGACGGGGTGCTGGTAACCGACCGGGAGGACAAGATCCTCCTGGTCAACAAGTCCGCCGAGCGCATGCTTCCTTTTTCCAGCGACGAGCTCGTCGAGAAGCCGCTGGAGGAGGCGATCGCGGACGAAGAGATCCGCGAGTTCTTCACGGAGAACCTCCACGGGCTGGATCGGGTGCTGGACCGGGAGTTCACTCTGGGCAACGGCTACAACCGGACCCTCTCTCTGAGCATCATGCCCCTGGTGCGGCAGGGATGGATCACGGGAAACGTCATCCATATCGAGGATGTCACGGAAAAACGCGCCAGGGAGGCGCGCCTGAGGCGGGCTGAGAGCCTGGCCGCGCTGACCACCCTGACGGCGGGGGTGGCTCACGAGATCAAGAATCCGCTGGGCTCCATCGGCATCCACCTCGAGCTGATGAAAAAGGAGATGAACGGCAGGGAGACCATCGCCACCCGCAAAGTGATGGAGAATCTCCTGATCATCAAGGAGGAGGTGGACCGGCTCAATCGGATCGTCGTGGATTTTCTGTTCACCGTCCGGCCGATGAATGCCGAGCTGAGCTATGACGACATCAACCGGGTGGTTCGGGAGCTGCTCGAGCTCATGAAGCCCGAGCTCGCCGAGGCGGGGATCGCGCTGGAGACCGAGTTCATGACGCCCAGCCCCCAGATCCTGATGGACGAGCGCTACATGAAGCAGGCGGTTCTCAACCTGCTGAAGAACGCGATCTCCGCCATGCCGGAGGGGGGGAAGCTGCGGATCCAGACGCTGCACAAGGGCAACGAGGTGCGGCTGAAGATCGGCGACAACGGAGTGGGGATCCCCGAAGAGAACATGGACAAGATCTTCGAGCCCTACTTCACCACGAAGGACTTCGGATCCGGTCTGGGCCTCACCCTCGTATACAAGATCGTCAAGGAACATCTGGGGGATATCGAGATCAACTCCAGGGTCGGGGAGGGTACGACGATCACGTTGAGCTTCCCGATACCGCAGAAGGAGAAGCGGCTGATCGGCTACAGTGAGGAGAGGCAATGAGGTACAACATTCTGGTCGTCGATGATGAAAAGAACATCCGGGAGGGTCTCGGCAAGGTGCTGGAGCTGGACGGCTACAAGGTGATGCTGGCCTGCGACGGCAGGGAGGCGATCCAGAAGCTGGAGCGGGGGGACATCGACCTGGTGATCACGGACCTGAGGATGCCCAATCTCTCCGGGGAGGAAGTTCTCCAGAAGGCCAGCGGCATGTCCCCGAACCTGCCGGTGATCATCCTGACCGGACACGGGACGATCGAAAACGCGGTTGCCGCCATGAAGAACGGCGCCTACGACTACCTGACCAAGCCCGTGAACATGGATCGCCTCTCTCTGCTGGTGCAGCGGGCCCTCTCGGCCAGGGAGCTGATGCTCCAGCACCGGGCCCTGCAGGAGGAGCTTCAGAAGCGGCACCAGTTCTCCGACATCATCGGCAAGAGCGAGTCGATGAAGAAGATCTTCGAAGTGGTGCAGCAGGTCGCCCCCAGCCGGGCTTCGGTCCTGATAACCGGGGAGAGCGGGGTCGGCAAGGAGATGATCGCCGACGCCCTCCACTACAACTCCTCGCGCAAGGACAAGCCGCTGATCAAGGTGCACTGCGCCGCCCTCACCGAAACCCTGCTGGAAAGCGAGCTGTTCGGCCACGAACGGGGCGCGTTCACCGGAGCGGTGGCCCGCAGGCGGGGACGCTTCGAGCTGGCCCACATGGGCACGATCTTCCTGGACGAGATCGGTGAGATCAGCCAGAACGTGCAGATCAAGCTGCTGCGCGTTTTGGAGGACAAGACCTTCGAACGGGTGGGGGGAGAGGAAACCATCGAAGTGGATGCGCGGGTCATCGCGGCCACCAACCGGGAGCTCAAGAGCGCCATCGAACAGGGGGAGTTCCGGGAGGACCTGTACTACCGCCTCAATGTGGTGAACATCCACATTCCTCCTCTGCGCGAGCGCAAGGAGGATATCCCACTGCTCATGGCCGCCTTCGTACGCGAGTTTTCGCGGGAAAACGGCAAGAACATCGAGGCGATCGAGCCCAAGGCGCGAATGGTCCTGTACAATTACTCATGGCCCGGCAACGTGCGGGAGCTGCGCAACTGCATCGAGAGCGCCGTGGTGATGAGCAAGTCCAACATCATAACCGTCGACGATCTTCCGCCCCACGTTCGCAGCGATTCCGACCAGGAATTCTTGCGGATCAGCACCGGCTCCACCCTGGCGGATATCGAGCGGGAGGTCATCCGGGCGACATTGACGCAGGCGGGTGGGAACAAAACGAGAGCCGCCGAAACATTGGGGATCGGGAGAAAGACATTGCACAGAAAAATACAGGAGTACGGATTATGAGCAAATCGATCTTGAGCCGTGTGGTTTGGGGATACGGCATCCTGATCCTGGTTCTCATCCTGATGATCTTTGCATTCGTCGTGAACATCACCGTGGACAAGATCAGCAGCACCCAGAATCTGATCATCTCCGAGATCCAGGGCGCAACCGGCGAGGCGATCGAAAACGCCGTCGACCAGCTGCTCAATCCGTCTGCAGAGACCGTGGCCAGGATCCGGCTGCTGCACCGGGAGCTCGTGGACCTGCTGGGAAGCGAGCAGGAGATGTCGGGCAGCTACTTTCTTCCCGAGGAGCTTTCTCTCCGCTACGTGGAAATCCGTTCACGCTTTCTCGCGGAAAGCGAGGCGATGATCCAGCAGCAGGCATTTCAGAGCTACATCGGCGAGGGATTGCGCTTCATCGACGAGCTGCACAGCTACAACCTGCAGGTGGAACGTTTCAGGGCGCGCCTGATCACTCTGTTGATCGTCCTGTTCACCGCCCTGGTCCTGGCGGCCGCGGCCGTGGTCATCGTGTACTTCTTCTTCTACCTTCCCAACCTGTCCCGGGACTACAAAACGCTCATCTCCTTCAGCCGGTCGATCCAGCAGGGAACCGTGCAGAGTGAACAGGAGGCGCCGGAGCATCGCGGCGATGAGCTGGGCGAGATCGCCGGGCAGCTTCTGGAGTTGAACGCGCTCAAGACCCGTTTGGCGCAGATCGAGGATCACGCCGCCGAGATTCTTCATTCCTGCGTCGAAATGGAAGGGATAACCAACCTGGTGTACGAATCGGAGAACCGGCAGGCGGATCTTTTGGAAGACGCCACTTCGGGGTTCAGCGAAGTCGTCATTGCCATCCAGAACGTGTGCGACAACGCCCGCAACAACCGGCAGGCCGCTGCGGAGAGCGGAAGTGACATCGAGAGCTCCTCCGCGGCGATCTTCAAGGGTGCGGATGACATAAAAGTCCTGGAAGAGAAAACCACACGGGTCGATGAGATCACCGCCCTGATCGGGGATATCGCCGATCAAACGGACCTGTTGGCCCTCAATGCCTCGATAGAGGCGGCCAGGGCGGGGGAGTTCGGCAGGGGGTTCAGCGTCGTGGCCACGGAGGTGCAGAAGCTGGCCGACCGCAGCTCCCGGGCCGCCGACGAGATCTCCACCCTGGTGCAGTCGATCCGTGAAACAGTTCAGCGGATCTCGACGCGCAGCAACGAAAACAACCTGGCGATCGGATCGATCCAGCGGGGCATCCTGCGCATCGCCGAGACGACCGGGGAGGTCGTGCAGAAAGCGGAGAGCGCCGCCGGCGGCGTGGACAGGGTGAACAACTCGATCGATTCCATCATGAATCTGAGCCTGGAGAGTCTGAACAACACGGACAGCATCGTCCGCGCTTTTCAGGGACTTCGGGAGAGTGCCGAACGCCTGACGAGCATGGTGGAAGGGATCGGTTCGAAGCGCAGACTGGAGCTACCCGCTGCCCGGAAGACTTCCGGCTGAACGATCCTCCTGCTGCTCCTCCGACTCCGCTCCGGCGGACCGTCTCTTCGTATTCAAGAAGTACAGCAGCCCGTAGCTCAGCAGGCTCCCGACCCAGACCACCAGGATCAGATAGACGTTCACCTCCTTGGGCAGGATCACCGAGGTGACGGCCACCACGCTCAGGTAGACGCTGAACCCGTACATCACCCAGAGGATCTGCCGCTGGTTCAAACCGATGTCCAGCAGCTTGTGGTGGATGTGCTCCTTGTCCGGATGGATGATCGGCACCTTGTTGCGCACCCTCCGGATCACCGAGGTCACCATATCCAGGATCGGGATGGTGAGCAGGGTGACCGGCACCAGCAGCGTGCCGAAGGCGGATACCTTGGAGATGCCGCCCACCAGGGGCAGGCCGGCCAGGCAGAAGCCCAGGAACAGGCTCCCCGAGTCTCCCATGAAGATCTTGGCAGGAGGAAAGTTGAACACCAGAAAACCGGCGACCGAACCGAACAGGGCGAAGCAGAGCACGGAAGTGATGACCGCTCCCTGCAGCAGCGAGATGATCCCCATGGAAAGCGAGGCAAAGGCCGTGATCCCGCCGGCCAGTCCGTCCATCCCGTCGATCAGGTTGAGGGCGTTGCTGATCCCCACCAGCCAAAGCACGGTGACCGGATAGGCCAGAAATCCCAGCGGCACGGTCCCCAGGTAGGGCAGTGTGAGAGAGCGGATGAGGAATCCTCCGGAGCTGACGATGACAGCGGCCAGGATCTGGAGGAAAAACTTCAACAGGGCCTTGAGATTGTGAAAATCATCGATCAACCCGACGGCACAGACGATGGTGATTCCGATGAACAGGGGTATGAAGCGAAGGGTGTACTGCACGCCCCGGCCGCCGCTCACCAGGCCGCTGCCTACATCGAAGAGCAGCGGGGTCAGGAGCGCCGCAACCATAAAGGACAGGTACATGCCGGGACCGCCGAGCCTGGGAATCAGCCCCGTGTGGATCTTGCGGTTGTTGGGCGGGTCGTACCATTTGTAGCGATGGGCCAGACGGAGGATCACGGGAATCAGCAGCAGAGCCAGACCCAATGCAAGAACTGTGGCGATCAGGGCGGGCATAAACATTCTATCCATTATTATATCACGTGTATCGTGTTTTGGCATCCCACCGCTGGCGTTTAACCGCCGGGATCATCCGGAACGTATCTGCCGCTCTATCCGGTCGAAAGCCTCGTTCAGACGCTGGGTGACCTCGTTGGCCAGAGCCTGCTTCTCCGCGTCCCCGCTGAAGCGGTCCGGGTGGTATTTGTGCAGCAGCCGCTTGTAGGATTTGCGAACCTCCGCGAGAGGGGAACCGAAGCTCACCTCCAGCGTCGCGTAGTCCGGCCTGAGCGCCTCCCGGGCGGAGCCATGCTGCCGGGCGCCCGCTTCGTACGCTCCCGCCCCTCCGGCGGCCGGTCTCCCTGATTCGAATCCCCCGGATTCGAGGTACTCGTCGAGCTCTTCGATGGCCCGGCGCATGTCCGGGTCACCGGCGTCGTAGTACCGGGAGCCTGAGGCCCCGCCCCGGCGGCCGAGATCGCGCAGGGATACCAGCAGATCGCCGAGCCGGTCGAAAAACCAGTCCATGCCCGACTTCATGTTTGCTACAACCGCAGCCGGGAGATCCGTTCGGCGGCCAAGCGGGTGTCTTCGATCGAAGGCACGAGGGCGAAGCGTACGTACCCCTGCCCGGCGTTTTCCCCCGCGGCGGTGGGTTCGCAGATCCAGTCGCCCGGAGTGGTCACGATGGCCGTTTTCTCGTCGAGCAGCCGGGTGGCGAACTCGAGGGAGCTGAAGCCCTCCGGCACCTTCTGCCAGACGTACAGCGTGGCGGGGGGGGTGCAGTCCTCCAGCCCGGCAGCGATCAGCGCCGCGCAGAGGATGTCCCGTTTCTGCCGGTACTGCTCGCGAAAGCCGAGCACGTGCTCTTCGTCTGACAGCGCCGCCACGGCCGCGTCCTGGATGAAGGTGGGCGTCCCGGAATCGATATTCGTCTTCACCTTGCGGAAGTTGGCCACCAGATCAGGATCGCCCATGACCCAACCAATGCGGTAGCCGGTCATGGCGGAGCGTTTTGACAGGGAGTTGAACACGAGCACACCCTCCCTGGCGACGTTCAAAATGGAGATCGGAGGATCCCCGAAGTAGATCTCCGAGTATGCCTCGTCGGAGGCGATGATCAACTCGTACCTGCGGGCGAACTCCAGGGCTTCCCGGTAGTAGCGCTGGTCGGCCGTGGCCCCGGAGGGAGAGTTCGGATAGTTGAGCCAGAGCAGCTTCGCCTTCCGGGCCGTCTCTTCGGGGATCTCGGAAAGATCCATGAGAAAATTCCCCTCCTTGCGGATGGGAACCTGGCAGGGTATCCCCTCGGCGAACAGAGTTCCGCGGGTGTAGGGAGGGTAGCCCGGTGAAGGGCAGAGCACCACGTCCCCGGGATCCAGGATCCCTTCGTGGAAGTTGAACACCGCCTCTTTCGAACCGACGGTGGAGGAGATCTCCGTCTGCGGATCCAGAGCCACCGCGAAGCGCCGCTCGACCCATGCGGCCACCGCCTCCCTGAACTCGGCTTCCCCGATGTAGCTCGGATAGCCGCTCGATTTCCTGCGCTCCAGCCCCTCGGCCGCGGCCCTGCGGACGATCTGCGGAGTGGGAGCGGTCGGGTCTCCCACGCCGAAATCGATGGGGGTGATGCCCCTGGCTTTCAGCTCTTCGACCTTCTTGTCCACCTCGGCAAATGCATAGGTGCCGATGCCGCGAAGACGCTGGGACCCTTCAAATTTCATCTTCCTCGGCCTCCTCGTAGTAGTAGGTGCCCATGAAAACGTATTCCACCGGTCCGGAAGCGGAGAAGCGGTTGTCCCGCTCGGACCACTCCACCAGGAGATTGCCTCCCTCCAGGTGCACCCGCACCGCCCTTTCAGACAGCCCGTCCAGCACCGCCGCGGTCACCGCGGCGTAGGCGGCGGCCTCGGAGGAGAGGATCTCCCCCAGGCCGACCTGCCAGGTGCGCAGGCTCAGGGATTCCCTGCTGATCACCCGGACCATCGAGATCATCGTGCCCTCGGCGAACTCGCCGCTGTCCTCCAGCTCCTGGACCAGATCCGGGTATTCCAGACCGTAGTCCCGGGCGAAGATCACCGCGTGGGGCACGTCGATGAATACCGGCGTGTAGTTGATCTCCCTGGAGCCCAGCTTGATCGGACGGCGGAAGGTCTCCCCCAACCGCTCGCTCAACACCTGATCCTGCTGCCAGTAGCGGGGCGGGTCGCCGTCGACCAGGATATTCTGGGAGTCCAGCACTTCCACCGACGTGCTCCGCTCTCCGATCTGCACGCGAAACACTTCGGAGTTCACCAGCCCCGAATCGAAGGCGTAGCGTGCCAGGCAGCGCAGGGCCAGGGCGTCGCTGCGGACCTCCTCTCCGTACGGATCGTACAGGAGCATGCGCAGCTTTTCCCGGGTGCCCTGGGCAATGAACAACAAACCGACCGCGCCCACTCCGAATCGCCTGCTGGTGATCTGGGCCGCCATGTCGGGCAGGGCTTCCAGGTTGAGGATGGTGTTCTTGAAGGTGTCGACGACGATGTAGTCGTTGCCGCACGCCTGGAGCTTGATGAACTGGATATCCATTGCGCCTGCCATTCTGCAGGATTTATCGGAATTCAACAAGATGGCCGGTATATTTTAGGCTGTCCAAAAAAGAGGGAAAAGGCTACACTGGCAGGCCGAAGAAGCCGTGATGAAGGTTCGCATTATTGGGGACAGCCCGACAGCCGCGGTGCTGGCCGGAGTTCTGGCTGCAGAAAACCAGGAGGTGAGCTGGAAACCCGATGTCCAGGGGGAGAGCCGGCTCAAGGAGCTCAAGCGGCGCAGGGAGATCCGGCTGAGCCTGCCGTGGGGGTGGGTGAAAAGCGGGAATTTCCGTTTGAGCGCCTCCGGGTCGCTCAAGACCGGGGAGCTCGGGGTGGCTGCCCCGTGCGCCATCACACTCGAGGGGCTCGGCCCGACCGGGGTGGACAGGCGGATCGGGGGAAAGGGAGCGACCGTGCTGGCTCTGGGTGTCGAGCCCGGGCAGTGCGAACGTCTGCTGGCCGCGGGAACCGCCGTGGTTCACGGACTGGGTGTCCTGGAGTCGACGGAGTGGGATCCGGGATCGGTGGAGCTCTCGGTCGAAGATCCCTGGCTGATCGTCGAGGCCGGGGCGCAGCTGCGGGAGCTGATCCGCTGCCTGCGGTCTCAAAACATCGGGGTGCAGGAGGTCGAAGACCTGGCACCCTACCGAAATGCCCTCCATATCCGGGAGCTGCTGGATCTGCCTGTGGCCCTCTGTCACGGCACCCTGGAGTTTTTCCTGTCTTACCCGGAGGGCAGAGAGATTGCAGTGGGAGTGCTGGAGGAGGGCCTGCGGCTGTTCTCGCAAAGGTCCATGCCCCTGGCCAGACTGCCGGTCATGGATCCGGTGCGGCTGCTGCAGAGGCTTCAGAAAAAACCGAAGGAGTTCGACGGTGCACGAAGCCTCCCCGGCAGGGCCATCGGCACGGCGGCCCATCACCTGCTGCGGGGCGAGCGGAAGGCGGCGCGGATGGCGAACGATCGGATCGTCCGCATGTCGGCCCAGACCGGCATAGAACCCAAATGGAACTGGGCCGTGACCCAGAGGCTGAACCGGGTGCTGAGGGTCGGCTTCTACGGCGACCCGGCCGAGCTGTACAGCGCGCTGAAGTGAAGGGGACAGAAGATCGCTTCACCCCCGAGGCACTCCGGCGGCTGAGAGGGGCGATCCGGGAGGCCTTCGGGAACGAGGTTCTGGTGGCCGGGCGGCTGGACGGGCAGCGCCGGGTGACGGAGCTCGCCGTCGGCGCCCGCGGGACCGCCAGCGCCGTGCCCGCTCTGCGGCCGTATATGGAAAGCGGGGATGTGGTGATCCACAATCACCCCTCGGGGGTTCTGCAGCCCAGCGCCGCCGATTTCCAGGTGGCCTCCCGCCTGGGAGCCGAGGGGATCGGCTTCTACATCGTCGACAACGCCGTAGAGCACCTGTACGTGGTGGCCGAGCCGGTTACGGTCAGGGAGCTGCGCGAACTGGACGGCGCGGTTCTGGCAGGGCATCTCGCGCCGGGCGGGGCTTTGAACGGCTTCTATCCAGGCTACGAGCCCAGGGAAGCTCAGGTGCGGATGCTGGAGTTCGTGTGCCAGGCCTTCAACCGTAGCGAGCTGTGCATCGCCGAAGCAGGGACGGGGGTGGGCAAATCCCTGGCCTATCTGATTCCCGCCGTGCAGTGGGTCCTGGACAACGAGGAGCGCGTGGTCATCTCCACGGCCACGATCAACCTGCAGCAGCAGCTGCTGGAAAAGGATATCCCCCTGGTCATCCGCATGCTGGGCAGGGATCCCGGATGCACCCTGGTCAAGGGCAGGGGCAACTACCTCTGCCTGTCCAGGCTGCAGGAAGAGCTGGAAGAGGCGACCCTGTTCGAAGAAGAGGATGAGGCCCTCGAGGCGATCCGCAGCTGGGCCGCCGGCACACCCACCGGCAGCCGCACGGAGCTGCCCTTCTACCCCGGCGACGAGCTGTGGTCCCGGGTCTGCTCGGAGGCGGACGGCTGCCGCGGGCTGCGCTGCTCGAACCGCGAGGGGTGCTTCGTCCTGAAAGCCCGCCGGGAGGCGGCGGCCTGCCGGATCCTGGTGGCCAATCATCATCTCCTGTTTTCGGATCTCGCCCTGCGCCTGTCGGGCATGGGATTCGATTCGGCCGCGGTCCTGCCGCCGTTTCAGCGCATCATCTTCGACGAAGCCCACAACGTGGAGAAGAATGCAACCTCCTATTTCTCCGAGTCCTTTACGCGCAGCCAGGTGACGAAGTACGCCGGCAGGCTGTTCCGGAATAGGAAGGGCAGGGCAGGGGGGTTGCTGCCGGCCCTGGAGAAGAGCTTCGGCGCTCAGCTGCGGGGAAGCGGTGCGGAGCTGCGGGAGCAGCTCGCGGCCCTGGCGGACAAGGCGGCGATCCTGGATTCCGGAGCCCTGCAGCTGTTCGATTCGCAGGGCGCCCTCCGGCTGAAATCCCCCCATCCCGATCCCCGCCTCTCCGCCGCGCTGCTGGAGCCGATGGCGGACCTGGCCGCCGCCATCGCCACCCTGCAGCTGCACTTCGACCGCATCCTGGCCGGCTGCCCGGAGGACCGGGAGGACAGCTACCTGGTTTTCGAGTGCAGGCTCCAGCTGAGGAGGCTGGGGGCAGTGGCGGAGATCTGCCGGCGTTTCCTTCGCTACCGGGAAAACGCGCAGGAGATCTACTGGCTGGAGAGCCGGAAGAACTTCCGCGGAGAGCCGTACGTTCGTTTCGTGATTACTCCGCTGGATGTTTCCTCGGTGATGAAGGAGGCGGTATACGAGCCGTACCGGACCGTCGTGTTCACCTCGGCCACCCTCACCGTCAACCGGCAGTTCGACTACTGGAAGAACCGGCTCGGATTCGCGGCGGCCAGCCACAGGGCTACCGCCGAGGCCGTGTTCCCCTCTCCCTTCGACTACGAAAACCGGGTGTTCCTGGGGATTCCCGGGGAAGCGCCTTCTCCGGAAGAGGAGGGTTTTGCCGGCTTTCTGGCTGATTTCGTGCTACAGGCCCTGCTCGTTTCGGAGGGGCGGGGACTGGTGCTGTTCACCTCCTACGCTCTTCTGGAGACGGTCTTTTCCGCAATCCGGGCCGAGCTCGGCGAGGCGGGAATCCCGCTGATGCGCCAGGGCGAGGAGGAGCGTCATCGTTTGCTGAACCGCTTCCGGGAGAATACCGCCAGCGTGCTGTTCGCCACCGACTCGTTCTGGGAGGGAATCGATGCGCCGGGAAAGGCTTTGGAGCTCGTCATCCTGACCCGACTGCCCTTCCGGGTTCCAACGGACCCGGTAATGGAGGCCAGGACCGAGGCCCTCCAGCGGACGGGGGTAAACGCCTTCTGGGAAATGGCCCTGCCGGATGCGATAATCCGCCTACGCCAGGGGTTCGGCAGGCTGATGCGCCGCCGGGACGACTATGGAGCGGTGCTCATCCTGGATCCCAGGATCGTCCGCAAAGCCTACGGCCGGTTTTTTCTGGATTCTCTGCCCAGGACTCGAAGGACGGTCTCCTCGGTCCAGGGCGTGTTGGAGGCGTTCGAGGATTTCATCGTATCG
>JAFGQJ010000009.1 GCA_016935715.1 Spirochaetales bacterium | reverse complement strand
GCCAAGCTGAGCGCGAAGGATATCGACGAGGTGGTGCTGGTCGGGGGTTCGACCCGGATCCCTGCGGTCCAGGAGCTGGTCAGAGAGCTCACCGGCGGGAAACAGGCCAACATGTCGGTCAACCCCGATGAGGTGGTGGCAATCGGCGCGGCGGTCCAGGCCGGGATCATCCAGGGAGACGTACAGGACGTGCTCCTGCTGGACGTCACCCCGCTGTCACTGGGCGTGGAAACCCTGGGCGGGGTGATGACCCGGATCATCGAGCGCAACACCACGATTCCGGCGCGGCGCTCGGAGGTGTTCTCCACGGCCGACGACAACCAGACCGCTGTCGATATCGTGGTGCTTCAGGGCGAACGGTCCATGGCCCGGGACAACAGGACGCTGGGCCAGTTCAAGCTGGAAGGCATCCGTCCGGCGCCTCGGGGGATCCCCCAGATAGAGGTATCCTTCGACATCGACGCCAACGGGATTCTCAATGTTTCGGCGAAGGACAAGGATACGGGCAAGGAGCAAAAGATCACGATCAGCGGATCGACCAACCTGGAGAAAACCGATATCGAAAGAATGGTTCGGGAAGCCGAATCGAACGCCGCGGAGGACAGGCAGCGCAAGCAGACCGTGGAGGAGCGAAACCAGGCCGAGACCCTGGCCTACCAGGTGGAAAAGGCCATTCAGAACCTCGGCGACAAGGTTCCCTCCCATGAGAAGGCCCGCTGCGAGCAGCTGATCTCCGATATCCGCCGGGCGATCCAGGAGCAGGCTCCGCTGGAGCGCGTGCGGGAGCTGAAGGAGCAGCTGCAGCAGGCCTCCTACAACATCTCTTCCCAGGCGTACGGCCAACCGGGGCAGGAATACCGCGCCCAGGGCGGAAACGGACACGGAAACCAGGGTGCAACCGCCACGGAAAATGGCTCGGGCCGGGGACAGGACGATGAGGTGATTGACGCCGAATTTTCGGAGAGGTAAATTAGTACTTGAAGCATGGCTGTAAAGTACCAGGATTACTACGAGACACTCGGGGTCGCAAGGGACGCGAGTCAGGAACAGATCCACGCGGCCTACAGAAAACTGGCCCGCAAATACCATCCGGACATCAACAAGAGCTCGGATGCGGAGGACAGGTTCAAGCGCATAGGTGAAGCCTATGAAGTCCTGCGGGATCCCGAGAAACGCAAGCGTTACGATGCTCTCGGCGACAACTGGAAGGCGGGGCAGGATTTCACCCCGCCTCCAGGCTGGGACTTTTTCAACTTCGGAACGGGGACCCGATCCCGCCGGGGAACCGGTACCAACGGATACGGCTTCCGGATCTTCGACGGCTTCGGGGATTCCCCTTTCTCCGGATTCAGTGACTTCTTCGAGACCCTGTTCGGAGGCGGCGTGGGCGGATTCGGCGGCGGCGCAGCCGCCGGCCGGGCCGGAACAGGGGGCCGGGGTTTTCGCGGCCAGGACCAGGAGGCGGAAATTACCATTCCCCTGGAGGAGGCCTACCGGGGAACGAAGCGCAGCGTGACCCTGGAGTCCAGGGATCCGGCCAGCGGTCAACCTGCCGGTGAAACAAGAACCCTGGAGGTCAAGATTCCCGCCGGCACCACCGACGGGCAGCGCCTCCGCCTGCGCGGCCAGGGAGGCAGGATTTCGGGCCGCGGCACGGGCAGTGGGGGCACCCCTGGAGATCTCTACCTGCGGGTGCGCATCGCTCCCCATCCGGTATTCCGCCTCAACGGGGCCGATCTGGAGCTGGACGCACCGGTTGCACCATGGGAGGCGGCCCTGGGAGCGCGCATCGATGTCCCGATCATCGGCGGCAGAGCCTCGGTCAAGCTGCAGCCCGGGACCCAGAGCGGTCAGCGTCTTCGCCTCAAAGGGAAGGGATTTCCCAGGAAGAACGGGGGCCACGGGGATCTCTACGTGCGCATCCGCATCGAGGTGCCGAAAAACATCAGCGACCGGGAGCGGCAGCTGTACGAAGAGCTTTCCAGGGCTTCCAGCTTCCAGCCGCGGCGGTGGTAGAGGGCCGCCCGAGCCAGTATTTTGCCGATAAACAGATTAGTTATTACTTTGTAGGGAAAGATAGGGAAAGCTATGCCGTCGCAGATCTGCCATCTGATTTTTGCCGAAGACACTCTCCGCGACGCCCTGGGTGAGGCGGCGGAGAATATCCTGGCAGAGCACGGGAATATCTTCCGCTTCGGGGCGCAGGGCCCCGATTTTTTTTACCACAATCAGCGCAGCAAACCCACCGGCTTGAAATTCGGTGTAAACGCCCACCGGGAGGGATACGGACGGCTGGTTGCCCACATGATCCGCGAGCTCCGCCGCCTGGAAGCCAAGGACTGCGAGCAGCTGCCCCTGATCAGGGCCTACATCCTGGGCTTCGCCACCCACCCCTTTCTGGACAGGGCAACCCATCCCTTCATAGAATATTTCTCGGGATGGGTGGAAGCCGAGCGGGAAGAGACGGAGCGCTACTACCGCTGCCACATCTTTTTGGAACGTATCCTCGACGTTCTGATGCTCAAGCGAAAACGTGATCTGGACATCCGCCGGTTCAGTCTGCTGCCACCGCTGGACTGCGGTGCCATGCTTCCCTACGGGATCGTGAAGACCCTGGTGAAGGGTCTCAATGCCGCCTATCCGAACACCCACTTCAAATCCAGAGACCGGAGGCGGGTAGAAAACGCCTACATCGACTCCGTGGATTTCTACACTTTTATCGATCCTCAGAATCCGCACTTCAGGCGGGTGGCCTACGAGCGGGACCGCATCTCCGGCGAAGACCGGCGCCGCCTGGCTCTGTTCCATCCCTTCGAAATCCCGGAAGAGATCGATTTTCTCAATCTCGGAAACGGCACCTGGACCCATCCCTGCAACAGGCAGTGGCGGCATCGGGAAAGCTTTCCGGAGCTCTGGGAGAAAGCCCTGAGAGAAACGGTACCCGCGCTGTTGCAGATCCGCGAGATTCTGGAGGGCGGCGGCGACCCGCAGCGGGCCGAACAGCTGATCGGCAACGAATCTCTGGGCACCGGCCTGCCCTGGCAGGAGGAGTGCAAGCTGCAGTACAACCGGCCCCTGCCTCTGCCGGAGCTGCTCGACAAGATGTACGACGAGCTGGACGCCCGGCCGGCTGCCGAGCTGTCCCTCTGATCCCCCGGCCGGCCTGCACCCCGGGCGGCCTCCCGAATTGACCCGCTGCAGATCGGGATGCTATCATAGGCCCATCATGGACCAACCAAACATGGATCCCCGGGACGTCAAGGACAATCTCCGCGACAAGGGCTATTCCAAAGCCGCCCGCTTCCTCATGCTCCTCGGCAAGGAAGAGGCTGCGCGGGTAATGAAGCATCTGGACGAGGAAGAGGTGGCGGGAATCACCAGGGAGATCGCCCAGGTCGACAGGATCGACTCCGGCGAAGCAGCCAATATCCTCGAGGAATTCGGCTACCTCCTGAAAACCCAGGATCTGGTGGCGCGGGGGGGCCTGGGCATGGCCGAGGCGATCCTGCGCAGGGCCTTCGATGAAGACAGAGCGAACGCCCTGGTCAATAAGCTGAAAAACCGCACCGCCCCCCATCCCTTCTCTTTCCTGATGGACCTGGACTTCGAGCAGGTCCGGCTGCTTTTGAAGGATGAATCGGCTCCCGTTCTGACTGCGATCCTCCCGCACCTCTCGCCGGAGCGTGCCGCCGAGCTGCTGCGCTCCCTTGGAGAGGAGGTGCAGCTGCAGGTGGTCAGGCGCATGGCCGCGCTCAAGGAGATCAATCCGGAGGTTCTCCGGCAGGCCGAAGGCGCGCTCAAGGACAAGATCCGCGCCCAGGGCCAGATCATCACCCAGGAGATCGACGGCCAGTCCGTATTGGCGGAGATCCTGCGAAACATGAAGTACGCCGACGAGCGGGAGATCATGGAACAGCTGGAGCTGAACGAACCGGTTCTGGCCAAAGAGATCGAGAAAAAACTCGTCACCATGGACGTTTTGCTGCGGATCAGCGACCGGGATCTGCAGTCAATACTGCGGGACTTCTCCGACAACGAGCTGGCCCTCCTGTGCAAGGGCTTGACCGAGAAACAGATTGGGCAGATCAGAACCAACGTATCCGCGCGGCGCTGGGCATCGATCCTGGCCGAGAGCGAGGACATCGGCACCGTGTTCCGTTCGGAGGTGGACAAGGCGGTTGCGGACTTCCTCGACTACATCAAGCTCCAGAAGGAGAAGGGTGAGATCAGCATCATCAAAGACGGGGACAAGGTTGTCGAATGAAGCACAGCACACCGCCGATCGCCAGCATCGCCGACATCGCCCGCCATGAAGATCGGGAAATCCGGATAGCCGGCTGGCTGTACAACCTCCGTTCCAAGGGGAAGATCCATTTTCTCCAGCTACGTGACGGAACGGGCCGCATTCAGGCTGTGGCCGTCGCTGGGGAGTGCGATCCGGCAAGCTTCGAGACCATCGGAACCCTCAAGATGGAAGCCTCCGTGGTGGTAAGCGGGCAGGTGCGCAGGGACGAGCGCGCCCCGAGCGGTTACGAGCTGTCGGTGACTGGCCTTGCCGTGATCCAGAACCCGGAGGAGGATTTCCCCATAGCGAAGAAGGAGCACGGTATCGATTTCCTCCTGGAGAAACGCCACCTGTGGCTGCGCTCCAGCCAGCCCGGCGCCCTGCTGAAGGTTCGCCACGCGGCGATTTTCTCTCTCAGGAGCTTCTTCAACGAGCGCGGCTTCATCCTGATCGATACGCCGATCCTCACTGGATCTATCGGGGAGAGCGCCGGCACCCTTTTCGAGGTGCCCTACTTCGACATGGGCAACGCCTATCTGGCCCAAACCGGCCAGCTGTACCTGGAAGCCGCCTGCGTCGCCTTCGGCAAGGTGTTCAACTTCGGCCCGACATTCCGAGCGGAAAAATCCAAGACCCGCCGTCATCTGACCGAGTTTTGGATGCTCGAGGCGGAGGTTGCCTACCTGGACAACGCGGGCAATCTGCAGCTGCAGGAGGACATGATCTGCGCCCTTGCCCGGGACATTCTCTCCCGCTGCGCAGAGGAGCTGAAGATCCTCGGGCGGGATGTGGAGAAGCTGGAAAAGATCAGCCCACCGTTCCCCCGCATCGACTACGGGGAAGCGGTGAAGTGGCTGCAGCAGCAGGGCCGGGCCATCGAGTGGGGCAGCGATCTGGGCGCTGAAGACGAAACGCTCCTGTCCAACAGGTACGAGAAACCGGTGTTCGTGGTCAACTATCCGAAAAAGGCCAAAGCCTTCTACATGAAGGAAAATCCGGAAGACCCGCAGACGGTTCTCTGCGCCGACCTCCTGGCGCCGGAAGGATACGGAGAGATCATCGGCGGCTCCCAGAGGGAGGATGATCACGACAAGCTGCTGGCCCGCATCCACGAGGAAAAGCTTCCCGAACAGGCCTACACCTGGTACCTCGAGCTGCGCCGCTTCGGCTCCGTACCCCACTCCGGTTTCGGCATCGGGCTGGAGCGGACCGTGACCTGGCTGTGCGGCACCCGTCACATCCGGGAGGCCATCCCGTTCCCGCGCACGATCAGCCGGCTGTACCCGTAGAACGATCCGCAATCTTATCCGAAAGGACGGTATATCGAGTCGATGAGAACCAGCATTCAGTTCCTTGGGGCAGCCAAAAACGTCACCGGCTCCTGCTATCTGGTGGAGCACGCCGGCCGGCGCGTTCTGGTGGACTGCGGCATGTATCAAGAGCGCCGGTACCGGGAGCGCAACTGGGCTCCCTTCGCGTCAGACCCGCAGAGCCTCGACGCCGTGCTGCTCACCCACGCCCACCTCGATCATTGCGGGCTGCTGCCCAAGCTGGTTCGGGAAGGATTCGGCGGTCCGATCTACTGCACCCAGGCCACGGCGGAGATCGCCCGCATCGTTCTGCTGGACTCGGCGCGCATCCAGGAGGAGGACGCTGCCTACAAGCGGCGTCGTCACGAAAGGGAAGGCCGAAAGGGACCCCATCCTGAGCAGCCTCTGTACGAGGAAAAGGACGCCGAGCGCACCCTGCCCCTTTTCCGGCCCGTCGGCTACGCTACCCCGACCGCCGTCTGCGACGGGCTGTCGGCGAGCTTTCACGAGGCCGGGCATATCCTGGGTTCCACCATGATCCGCCTGGAGCTGGACGGCAGCGGGGCGGCCGCAGGATCGCGCGAGGGAAGTTCCATCGTGTTTTCCGGGGACATCGGCCAGTGGGACAAACCGATCATCGAGGACCCCACGGTATTCGCAGAGGCGGATTACGTGGTCATGGAGTCCACCTACGGCGACCGCAATCACGAGGACCCGGGGGAGATCGACCAGCTGCTCGCCGATGCGGTGAACGAAACCCACCGGGCCGGCGGCAATCTTCTCATTCCCAGCTTCGCCCTGGAGAGGACCCAGGAGGTGCTGTACCACCTCAACGCTCTGCTCGCCGCCGACCGCATTCCCCACCTGATGGTGTTCGTCGATTCTCCCATGGCCATAAGCGTTACCGAAGTGTTCAAGAATCACCCGGAGCTGTTCGACGAGGCGATGCAGGACCTCGTGGAAGCAGGGCAGTCCCCCTTCAGCTTCACGGGCCTGCAGATGACCCGCTCGGTGGATCAGTCCAAAGCGATCAACCATATCCGCGGCACCTCGATCATCATCGCCGGATCGGGGATGTGCACCGGGGGCCGGATCAAACACCACCTGGTGCACAATATCCACAGAAAAGCGAGCACGGTGCTGTTCGTGGGCTATCAGGCGGAGGGCACGCTGGGCAGGGAGATCCTCGGCGGAGCCAGGGAGGTGCGTATCCTGGGAAAGAGGTGGCGGCGCAGGGCCCGGATCCGAAGCATCAGCGGCTTCTCCGCCCACGCGGACCAGAGCGCTCTGCTGCGCTGGCTCGGGGGCCTGAAGCGGCCTCCCCGCAGGCTGTTCATCACCCATGGGGAGCCCGATGCGATCGAGGCCCTGTCGGCAAAAATCGAAACGGACAAGGGCTGGAAGCCCTTCGTGCCGGAGTACGGGCAGCGGGTCGAGCTGAACTAGGAGCCGGCCCGCCTGCGCCGGTTTTTACCCATTCGAAAGTTGTACATTTTTACCATTTTTACCATTTTTACCATTTTTGACATTTTTAACAACTTTGGAGCAGGGAAAAAATCCCGCCTCTAGTATGATCAGCGGGACGATGAGCGGTTCAATATTGGGCCGTAGTCAAAGCCCGGCGTCGCCGCGATGTAGCCGGCTCCTGACCCACCTGACCGCTTCGACCGTGGAGGCAAAGATCTCGTGGGCCGCGGCCAGCTTCTCCGCGGGCATGGAATTCGTCACCGCCAGCACGATCAGGCCGGCCCGCCGGGCGGCCTGCACGCCGGTGGAGGTATCCTCGATTGCCGCACAGTGATCCGCAGCGATCCCCAGCCGCTGCGCTGCCAGCAGGTAGCTGTCCGGAGCCGGCTTCGAATGCCGTACGTCATCGCTGGTGACGACCGCGCGGAAACGGCCGGCCGCGCCCAGTATCCTCAGCATCAGCTCCGTCTCTGATCGCGAGCTGGAGGTGGCCAGCCCGACCGGGATCGAATCCAGGTCGGCCAGCGCTTCGATGGAGCCGGGCACCGGCTTCAGCTGCTCCGCGATCAGCCTCCGGAAGATCCTTCGCTTGTGCTCCAGCAGCTCTTCGGGAGAAACGGACAAACCATGGTCCCGGACCACATCCCTGACGATCTCCGTATCCGGGCAGCCGACCCACTCCTGTAGGGGCATGAGCTCTTCACGAAGCCGATACTCCCGTGCAATCTCCTCCCAGGCCAGTATATGCAGCCCTTCCGAGTCGGCTAGCACGCCGTCCAGATCGAAAATCACGGCTCTGATCTCTTTTTTACTCACGAGGCCCACTGTAGCCGGAAAAGCGCGGTTTTGAGAAGAGCTCCCCGGGCCGCCGTCGCAGCCTTGAGGATCTCGAGCAAACATGGTATCAATGGGTTTCGGCGGTTTTCGGCTCAGCCGAGCCCGGGAGGACGATTTGTTCAGACTCTTCATTGCCTATCTGCTCTGGTTGGTCTCCGGTTTCGGAGCTCTGGGATTGCACCGCTTCTACCTCGGCCGCTTCGGGACGGGCCTGCTCTGGCTGTTCACCGGGGGGCTGTTCGGCATCGGCGCGCTGTTCGACCTGTTCTACATTCCCACCATGGTGCGGGATGAAAACCTGAAGCTGGGGTACAGGAACGCTCTGTACCCCGATCGGGATTTCGTCGTCTCTGAAAGACGGGTCGAGTCGAGCCGCAGGGAATCCCTGGAGAAGGTCATCCTCCGCACGGCCAAGAAAAACGGCGGTGTGGCCACACCCGGAGAAGTCGCCCTGGAGGCGGATATCCAGATCGAGGAAGCCAAGAAAGCCCTGGAAAAGCTCGTCTCCGGCGGCTACGCCGACATCCGGGTGCGCAAGTCCGGTGCGATCGTGTACGTGTTCACCGAGTTCCTGAACGACGAGACCCAGTTCGAGGAGATGTAGAGACCCGGCCCGTCCCGCCCTGCCCTTTATTGACATTCCCACCGCTCCCCCATAGTATCAGTCCCATGACGGCGACTGAATTGAAGAAAAAATATATAGAGTTTTTTACCGGCAAGGGGCACGCCGCGATCTCGGGAAGCTCCCTGATCCCGGAAAACGATCCCACGGTGCTGTTCACCACGGCGGGCATGCATCCACTGGTGCCCTACATCCTCGGTGAGCCCCACCCCTCCGGGAAACGCCTGGTGGACGTGCAGAAATGCATCCGCACCGGCGACATCGACGAGGTCGGGGATCCCTCCCACCTGACCTTCTTCGAGATGCTGGGCAACTGGTCCCTGGGGGATTACTTCAAGGAGGAGGCGATCCGCCTGAGCTACGAGTTTCTCACCTCCCCCCGGTGGCTGGGCTTCGATCCCGAGACCCTGTCGGTGACGGTTTTCGCCGGGGACGATGAGGTCCCGGCGGACGAGGAGGCCGCCGCCGTCTGGAGGAGCCTGGGGATCCCGAATGAGCGGATCCACTTCTTCGGACGGGCGGACAACTGGTGGGGGCCTGCGGGTCAGACCGGGCCCTGCGGTCCGGACACGGAGATGTTCATCGACACGGGGATCGAGCCCTGCGGTCCCGAATGCAAGCCGGGATGCTCCTGCGGCAAGTACTTCGAGGTCTGGAACGACGTGTTCATGCAGTACAACAAGACCGCAGACGGACGCTACCTGCCCCTGGAGCAAAAGACCGTGGACACGGGAATGGGAGTGGAACGCACCTGCGCCATGCTGCAGGGACGGAAGAACGTCTACGAGATCGAGACCTTCGTGCCGATCATCCAGGCAGTCGAGCAGATCAGCGGCCGGCGCTACGGCGTTCGGGATGGCGGAGAGACCGACGGCGGGGGCGCGGAGTCGGATCGCTCGATGCGCATCATCACCGACCATATCCGCTCGGCCACCTTCATCCTGGGTGACGACAAGGGCGTGAAACCATCGAACCTCGGCCAGGGCTACATCCTGCGGCGCCTGATCCGCCGCGCCATCCGGCACGCCCGCAAGCTCGGCATCGATCAGAATTTCCTCTCCGCCCCGGCTGAGGCCTGCATCGAGGCCCAGAGAGACGCCTATCCCGAGCTGGAGCGCAACAGGCGCACCATCCTGGATGAGCTGGCCCGGGAGGAGGCCAAGTTTCTCCAAACCCTGCAGAAGGGGGAGCACGAGTTCGAGAAGCTGCTTCCCAATCTGCTGAAGAACCCCAGGCGTCTCGTGCCGGGACGGGTGGCCTTCCGCCTGTACGACACCTACGGCTTTCCCATCGAGCTGACCCAGGAGCTGGCGGCGGAGCACGAGATGAGCGTGGACGTGGAGGGCTTCCAGGAAGCGTTTCGGAAACACCAGGAACTGTCGAAGAGCGGGGCGGAGAAGACCTTCAAAGGGGGCCTGGCCGACCAGAGTGAGATGACCCGCAGGCTCCACACCGCCACGCACCTGATGCACCAGGCCTTGCGGCAGGTGCTGGGAAATCACGTGGAGCAGAAGGGATCGAACATCACCGCCGAGCGGCTGCGCTTCGATTTTTCCCATCCCGAACCCATGACTGAGGAGCAGATCCACCGGGTCGAGGAGATCGTCAACGAGCAGATCCGCAGGGACCTGCCCGTGAGCTTCCAGACCATGAGCCTGCAGGAGGCCAGGGAGCACGGCGCCATAGCCCTGTTCGGCGAGCGCTACGAGGAGAAGGTCAAGGTCTATTCCGTCGGGGATTTTTCCATGGAAGTCTGCGGCGGGCCCCACGTGGAACGCACCGGCGAGCTGGGCCGCTTCCGCATCGTCAAGGAGCAATCCTCCTCAGCCGGGGTGCGCCGCATCCGTGCCGTGGTGGAGTAGCCGGCGGCAGCTGGTTTTTTGCAGGTCCTATCGCGTCTCTTCCCTGCCATCGGGATAGCGGGCGAATCGTCCCCTCTTGCGCTCGTGCACCGGATCGGACCTGGGCCAGGGCCAGCCACCGAACCCGGTTTCCCGGTAGTCCGAAAATGCCTGCCTGATCTGTGCCTCGGTATTCATGACGAAGGGGCCGTACTGCACCACCGGTTCTTCGATGGGTCGACCCTGGAGCAGCAGGATCCGACTCTCCCCGTCTCCGTTTCGAATCTCGATCCTCTGGGAAGGATCCAGGGCGGCGGATCTGTACGAGCCGATCTCCTGGCCATCGACCTCGATCCGTTCCCCCCGGTAGTAGTACAGCGACCGGGTTGCCTGCTTTGCCGCGGCAGGGATCTGCCAGGTGGCTCCCGCCTCCATTTTGACGAGCCATATGGCGACCTGGTTTTCCGCAGAGGCAGCCCAGGAATCGGGGGTGGGCGGTACGCCTGCAGTTCCCTCCAGGGCGCCCGCGACGATCGTCACTTCGGTAGCCCTGCCCGCCTCATCGTTCAGTGAGAGCTTCGGGATATCCTCGCTCCAGAGCATCTTGTACGAGGGCTCAACGAACTTTTTTTCCGCCGGAAAGTTCAGCCAGATCTGAAACAGCTCCAGAGGATTTTCCCCATCGGTCTTGAGAAGGGGAAACATCTCGGCGTGCTGCATTCCCCCGCCTGCGGTCATCCACTGCACGTCGCCGTTGCCGTACCTGCCGGCCGCGCCCATGGAATCGGAGTGGTCCACATACCCGTTCAGCACGACGGTGACGGTCTCGAATCCCCTGTGCGGGTGCACGGGAAATCCCGGTATCTTCGTTCCGTGATACATCCTCCAGCCGTCTTTGAGCGTAAAATCCTGGCCCAGGTCGCGTCCGTCGAGCGAGGCGGCCGGTCCCATCTCCTCGTTGCCTTTTGGGTAATGGTCCAGATGGTGGACGCAGAACAGAAAGGGATTCTTGGTCTCCCACTGAAACCCGAGCTGTCGTATTCTGCTTACGTACTTGCTGTCCATATGAGTGAGACTCCTGTTTTAAACATTACCATTCGTCTTATATAATACATCGTCTTTGCTGGCGCAGGCAATCTATCAGAGTGTGCTCGCTCCACCGACAATTGACATAACTAAAGCGATACTTTATAAAACTCATAATGACCTACATACCGAGGGAATTGGGGAAACAACTCAAGAAGGCCGCTCAGGGTTTTCCAGCGGTCATCGTGACCGGGCCGCGGCGGGCCGGAAAAACCACCCTGTTGAGGCACGAGTTCCCCGAGGCCGATTACGTCCTCCTGGAAGACCCGGATCAGGTTGGGCGAGCATCTGCTGACCCGAGAGGGTTCCTCGAAGAGCTGCGTCTGCCGGCGATACTGGACGAGATCCAGAACGCCCCATTCCTGTTCAACTACGTTCGCTCACTCATCGATACCAAGCCGGATCTCTGCGGGCAGTGGTTACTCACGGGATCGCAGGATGTACCTTTGATGCGAGGTGTGACGGAATCCATGGCAGGACGCGCTGCGGTCTTTCAACTCTATCCATTCTCGACGGAGGAGAGCAACCGTGTTGCCATTCTCCTCGGAGGATTCCCCGAAGTTCTGGCCAAACCGTCACTCTCGGAAACCTGGTTCCGATCGTACGTCCAGACCTACCTCGAGCGGGATGTACGGGCCATTACTTCGATCCGTGATCTTTCCACCTTCCGGCGTTTTATTGCATTGATCACGAGCCGAAGCGGGCAGATCTTGAACAAGACAGACATCGCCGCTCCCCTGGGCGTTTCCGTACCCACGATTAGCCAGTGGTTGAGTATTCTGGAGGTCACAGGCCAGATCATTCTCGTGCCTCCTTTCTACGAGAACTTCGGCAAGAGACTGGTCAAGTCTCCCAAGCTTTATTTGAACGACTCCGGATTGGCGTGTCATCTTCTGGGAATCCGGGATCGAGAGGAATTGCTGAGGTCTCCGTTTCACGGGTCTATCTTTGAAGGATTCGTGGCATCAGAGATCCTCAAACACCGAGCTCACCGCGGGAGAGACCGGGGTTTGTACTACTTCCGGGATCAACAGGGCCTGGAGGTCGATTTTCTTGTCGATCAGGGCAACAGCCGGCTGACGCTTCTCGAGGTCAAAGCAACGCGAACGCCGAAGCCGGAAATGGGCGGCCCGATTGCCCGCCTGGCGGCACAGATCCGGGGTTATCGCCTCTCCTGCTTTGTCGTTCACCAGGGCACCGGTGATGCCGCTGCACCGAGAACCATCGGTCCGGCGGTCAAAGCAGTGGGACACCAACAACTGCACACGATTCTATAATCTATTCGGCTACCCCGAAGGGGTAATCTGCCCCAACTGTCCACAGGCACCGCACACGGCGCTGCCGCGGGAGACGCGGGTTGTGACGGGAATGCGCGCCTGCTCGATCCGCTGCCGGAACCACTCCACCCGCCCGGCCTCGGGTCGCTTGTAGGGAAACTCCGGCAGGGGATTCCACGGGATCAGGTTGACCAGGACCTTGAGCGGCTGCCGGGCGTCCGGACCCCGCACGAAGCTCACCAGGGCCTCTACGTCCTCGGGCCTGTCGTTTATCCCGGCCATCAGCACGATCTCCAGGGTGATCCGTTTGCCAAGAGCCGCCTGGTAGTCCAGCAGAGCCCGGCGCAGCTCGGAAAGCGGATTCGACCGGTTGACCGGCATGAGCCTGTTCCGCACCTCGCTGTCGGCGCTGATCAGGGAGATAGCCAACCGGACCATCGACTTTCGTGAGCTCAATGAGCGGATCCCCTCCACCAGCCCGCAGGTGGAGACAGTCATCCGTCTCTGGCTGAACCCGCCGCAGTCGAGCACTTCTATCGCCTGCAGGAGGTTGTCCAGATTGGCCAGAGGTTCCCCCATGCCCATGAACACCACGCCGGACAGGTCGCCGGAGCGGGGCGGATTGCCCTCACTGCGCAGCCCCTGCCGCCGCACGAACGAGCGCAGCAGCAGGAACTGGTCCGCGATCTCGTGAGCGTTCAAATCACGGCGCAGCCCCAGATAACCGGTGCGGCAGAACAGGCAGCCCATGGCACAGCCCACCTGGGTGGACAGGCAGGCAGACCGGCGTCCCCTCCGGTCCTGCAGGACGACCGACTCCACGGTATTGCCGTCGCCGAGACGGAACCTGAATTTGACCGTTCCATCGGCATCACGGATCCGGTCCTGTTCCTCGAGGCTCACCGGCATGAAGCGCTCGGCCAGATCCCGGCGCAGAGAGTCGGGAAGATTGCTCATTTCAGCGAAATCGAACACGAGTCTGCGGTGGATCCAGTCGAAGATCTGCCTGCCCCGGTAAGCCGGCGCCCCCGGAAGCGCTCCGGCCAGCTCTTCGGGAAGCATTGCGGAGATCGGCCTCATGTCTGTTACTTCTGGAGATATTTCACCATCTCCGAGACTTTGGCGTTCTTTCCTCCCAGGCGCAGGAAGCGGGTCAGGGTTTCGAGGGCTGCTTCGGTGTTGCCGAGTTTGATGTAGGAATCGGCAATCTCTGTCACCACGCGGTGGTTCTTCGGATTCTGCGCGAGCAGCCCGGTGAGAGATTCGATGGCGTGCAGGTGATCGCCCTTTATCTTGCTGATCAGCGCCAGCCCTATGACCGCATACAGATCGAACTCGATGTTCAACGCCTGCTTGTAGTACTGCTCGGCCTTTTCCAGGTCCCCCAGGTTCCGATAGGCGTCCCCCGCGCGGGTGATGATCACCTTGTTGTCCGGATCGGTTTCCAGGATCTTTTCCCAGGCATCCAGGGAATCCCTGTGCCTGTTCATGCCGCGATTGCAGTCGGCGATACCGAACAAGGCATAGAAGTTCGCCGGTTCGAGCGCCAGGGCTCTTTCGAAGTACGGCAAGCCCTCGTCGAAATCCTTGGTCTTGCGGTAGCAGTTGCCGAGGGAGGTCATCACCTTGATATTGTCCGGTTCATTCGCGAGCATCCTCTCCCAATAGGGAAGCGCTTCGCCGTACTGTTTGAAATCGAAGTGCAGATGCCCCAAACCATTGAGGGCGTACGGATTGTCCTTATCCACCTCCAGGGCTTTCAGATAAAGCCCTTTGGATTTCTCGAAGTTCTTAACCTTACGGTAGGCATCGGCGATCCGGGTCAGAACCGTGACGTCCTGGTCATCCTGGGCGAGGTATTGCTCCCAGATCTCGATCGCCTTCTGGTACGCGCCCCTGGCACGGTAGCAGTCCGCCAGGCCCACCAGGGCGAACCTGTTGCCCGGATGGAACTCCAGGCAGCTGCGGTAAAACTCGACGGCCCGGTCGAACTGTCCCTGTTTGCGGGCCGATTCCCCCAGTCCGACCAGGGCATAGTTGTTCTGCGGATTGATCTCCAGGATGCGGTTGAACGACTCGACAGCCTCCTGGAATCTGCCCTCCTTCAGATGCCGGTAGCCCGCCTTGGAAAGCTCGGTTTCCTGATCCAGATCGGGCGAAGAAATGCCCTCCTCCTCAATCAACGTCTTGTTCTCCTTCCTTCAGCCACTTTTTTATTATCTCCACCGTTTTTTCCAGCAGGGCGTCGACCTTCTTTCGGTCCGGCGCCAGGTAGTACATTCGAAACGCCTCCAGGGGCATGTTTTGATCCATGTACAGGTTCCCGAGACGGATCAGGCCGTCGGAGTAGCCGGCTGTCAGGAAGATCCTCTTGGCCAGATCGTATTTCTTCTGATTGAACAGGTCGTTTCCCTTCCGGATCAGCGCCACCCTCTGCTCCTTCGACATCTCGGCGGCCCGGCTCTCCGAGATTTTGAGGAAACCCTCCTGCGGGATCTTCTTCAGCAGCTCTTCTCTGGCTCTCATCTGACCTACCTAAATATAGTTTACTCCCGCCCCGGAAAGCAAATCCGCCGGTTGGCAGCACATCCCCGGCTCCGGTATACGGTGGAAACACCGGTCTCCTAGAGAATCGGCGAAATTGTCGATAATCTTGGCTGCTTTAATCGGCTGCTCGAACCGGGTGAAGCCCGTGCCGAGGCTCAACGGGTCGCGGCGCTGTCGTAGGGAAAATCCTTTATGTACGGCAGGCGCTTCGCGGTCGCCTGGATCTCCGCGATCCCTTCGAGCAGCGTAGCGGTGGTATCCCACGTCCCGCTCAGCAGCACCTTGGCCTGACTGTCGGCCAGAGAAAAAGCGAGCTTGACTCTCCCGGCCTGCAGGGTGCGCGATTCGAGATCGATGCGTAAAAGCGTCTGCGGCTCGGCTTCCACCTGCTTCATCAGCTCCCGGATCTGCTCCTGGCCGACGGTCAGAGTGGGAATACCGAGGGCGCTGCAGTTGCCGGCGAAGATCTCCGCGAAGCTCTCTCCGACGATCGCCCGTATCCCCCACCGCATCAGGGCCTGGGGGGCGTGCTCGCGGGAGGAGCCGCAGCCGAAGTTCTTGTTCACAAGGAGTACAGCGGCGCCTTGGAAGCGGGGGTCGTTGAACGGATGTTCCACCGTCTTGCCCGAGGCATCGAAGCGCTGATCGTAGAAGCTGTACTGACCCAGGCTTTCGAAGCTCAGCTCTTTCATGTACCGGGCGGGAATGATGCGGTCCGTGTCGATGTCGTTGCCTCGAACCGCAATTCCCCTCCCCGAAATTTCCCGTATCACCTTCGCGCCAGGATTCATGCTCCACCTCCCTGGACGATCTGCCGCACATCGACCACCTCTCCGGCAACGGCGGCTGCAGCCGCCATGGCCGGGCTCATGAGCAGGGTCCTGCCCCGCGGCGAGCCCTGGCGGCCGATGAAGTTGCGGTTCGACGAGCTGGCGCAGATCTGATCCCCGGTCAGAACGTCCGGATTCATACCGAGGCACATCGAGCAGCCGGCTTCCCGCCACTGGAATCCGGCTTCGCGGAAAATATCAGGCAGGCCTTCCGCCTCGGCCTGCCGCGCCACCCCTTGAGAGCCCGGCACGACCAGAGCTTTCACGTGAGAAGCGGCTTTCCGCCCCTGGACCAGCCGGGCCGCTTCGCGCAGATCGCTGATCCGCCCGTTGGTGCAGGAACCGATGAAAGCCACGTCGATCTTCTGACCCTTTATCGGCTGTCGCTCCCGGAACCCGGTATGGGCGTAGGCCATCTGGGCGGCTTCCCGATCCTGCGCCTTGAGCTCGCTGAGGGCGGGCAGCTTCTGATCCACGCCTACGGCCTGCCCCGGATTGATGCCCCAGGCGATCATCGGTTCCAGCGTGTCGGCATCCAGCTCGAAGGTGTCATCGTATTCGGCGTCCGGATCCGACGCGGTCTGTTTCCAGTACGCCGCGGCCTTCTCGAACTCCTCGCCCTTGGGTACGAAACGCCGGCCCTTCAGATAGTCGATCGTCACCTGATCCGGATTGATGTAGCCTACCCTGGCTCCGCCCTCGATGCTCATGTTGCAGATCGTCAGTCTCGCCTCCATAGGCAGGGTCGCGATCGCCTCTCCTCCATACTCGTAGGCATAGCCCAGTCCCCCTTTTACGCCCAGCTCGGCGATGATCTTCAGAATGATATCCTTGGAATACACCCCCGGATGCAGGGTCCCGCGGACCTCGATCCTCCTCACCTTGAGGGCGTCCATTGCCAGAGTCTGGGTCGCCAGCACGTCCCGCACCTGGGAGGTGCCGATGCCGACGGCCACCGCCCCCAGAGCTCCGTGAGTGGAGGTGTGGGAATCGCCGCAGGCGATGGTCATCCCCGGCTGACTGAGACCCAGCTCGGGACCGATGATGTGCACGATCCCCTGCAGACCGGAATCCAGGCCGAAGAAGCGGATCCCGTGCTCGGCGCTGTTGCGCTCCAGGGCCAAAATCATCTGCTCGGCCAGCTCGTCCTTGAACGGCCGGCTCTGATCGTCGGTGGGCACGATATGGTCCACAGTGGCGAAGGTTCGCTCCGGGTGAAGCACCTTCAGGCCCCTCTCGGCCAGCATGGCGAAGGCCTGCGGGCTGGTCACCTCGTGGATGAGATGCAGGCCGATGAACAACTGGTCCTGTCCGGAAGGCAGGGTCCTTACCCGATGCAGCTCCCAGACTTTTTGTAACAGGTTTTTCCCCATGGCACTTGTCCTCTTTGCCGTCAGTATGATCTTTCGCATGAATCACGTCTACCAGCTCGTTGATGTAGACCCTGCCAGTATCAATTTGGCTTTCCCCGCTTCCTCAGGGGAGCTAGGTTGAGCATCTTTTCCGTTGCCTCCGCCGCGGCCAGCACCTGGTCGGAGTTGACCCCCTTGGTCACGAAGGTGGTGTGATTCTTCCAGGTGATCGTGCACTGGACCAGGGCATCGGAGTGCCCGCCTGAAGGGATGGTGACCTGGTAATCCGCCAGGGCGGGAAACTCCAGGCCGAGCTTGGAAGTGATCTTGCGAATCGCCCGCATCAGGGCGTCATAGCCGCCGTCTCCCTGGGCACTCTCCTCGTACTCCTCGTAATCCTCCCGCCCCTCCGGCCGATAGGCCAGCTTGATCGTCGCCATGGGCTTCAGGCCCATGCTGGAGACCACGACGCAGGAACGGAGGATGAAACGCTTCTCGTGGGGAGTTTCCAGCACGTCGGCGACGATGTAGGGCAGGTCGTCCCGGGTGATCGTTTCCTTCCGGTCCCCGATTTCCACGACCCTCTTGAGGACGAGCCTCTTCTGCTCGGCGGTCAGCTCGATACCCAGCTCCTTGAGGTTGTAGTCCAGATTCGACTTTCCGCTCATCTTCCCCAACGCGTACTGGCGCCGTCGGTTGAAGCGGGAGGGCACCAGTCGGCTCTGGTAGAGATTCGCCTTGCTGTCCCCATCCGCATGGATCCCGGCGGTCTGGGTGAAGACGTTCAAACCGGTGATCGGCTTGGTGACCGACTGGCGCCTGCCGGAGAAAACCTCCACGGTTTCGGCGATGTTGATCAGCTTCTTCTCGTCCACATTGGTGCGAAGTCCCAGAAAGTCGTGCACCGCTACCACGACTTCGTCCAGGGAGGCGTTGCCGGCTCTCTCGCCCAGACCGTTCACCGTGCAGTGGATGCCCCTGGCGCCGGCCTGCACCGCAGCCAGGGTGTTGGCCGTTGCCACTCCGTAGTCGTTGTGTCCGTGGAAATCGAAGCGCAGCGCCGGATAGCGGGCCACCAGGTCGGCGACCATCTCGGTGACCTGCCCCGGGTGCAGCACGCCGATGGTGTCCGCCAGCATGTAACGACGAATCGGGCTTACCGACAGCTGATCGAGCAGCTCATAGACGTACTGCCGTGAATTGAGCATTCCGTTCGACCAGTCCTCCAGGTAGAGGTTGCATTGCATCGACTCTGCGGCCGCATAGTCCACGGTGCGCAGGATGTCCGCCACGTGCTGCTGCGGCGTCTTTCGCAGCTGCTTTTCCAGGTGCAGCAGCGAGCCCTTGCACAGCAGGTTCATCACCGTGGCTCCGCTTTCGAGGATCCAGTCCACCGACCGGGTGTGATCCACGAAGCCGAGCACCTCGACCTTGTGGCCGTGGCCGTGCCGGCGGGCCCACTTCATCACCTCCGCCACCGCTCTCTGCTCGCCGTCGCTGACCCGGGCGCTGGCGATCTCGATCCTATCGACCCGGACCTCCTCCAGCAGCAGCTGAGCCAGGGTGAGCTTCTCCTGGACCGAGTAGCTCCCGTCCTGCATCTGCTCGCCGTCCCGCAGTGTGGTATCCATCACCTCCACCGTGACGGACTCCGGGCTTTGTTTCGAGCGGGGTCGTCGCTTCTCCCTGATTTCGGCCATGGCTGTCCTCTCCGTTCTTCGTTGTCCCGGCTTTCCAACTGATCGCCGATTGCACGTTCCTGAAAAAAGCACTGAAAAATAAAAAAAGCCGTGAGGTCTGTTACGTTCCCCACGGCCTGTTGACTGCCCCAAACTGCCTATCCGGCAGCCGGCGTCCAGCCCGTGGGATCGCGAATAATGATGATGATACCAAGGAGAATCGAGATTATCGTGAGAATCGCGGCAAAACCCGGAGCTGACACCTTAGTCCAACCTTTTGGCTCGTTTCGGTGGTTTAATTGCAAAGCACTATAGCCAGGAACGCTCCGACTTGTCAAGTGCAAAAATCCCCCT